>JAWERH010000025.1:6443-25187 GCA_032482215.1 Veillonella sp.
ATTCGATTATTATTTAATTTCGAACATATGTATCTAAGAAAAGAGGAGAAAAATAGAGATTATGAAAGAAAAATATAAAAAAGTGGGATAAAAATGGATTTTTTATTGTGATTGGTGGGGAATTGTGGTAGAATTTACCATATAGTGGTGGATAAGGAATAGTAAAGGGCGGTGATACGTATGTTCATGGGAGAATATAATCACACCATTGATACAAAAGGGCGGATGATTATACCCGCGAAAATACGTGAACAACTAGGCGAAGTATGCATTGTTACTAAGGGCCTAGATAACTGCTTAGCTATTTACACCGAAGAAGCGTGGAAGAAAATTTCTGCAGCTTTACAATCACAATCCTCCACTAAAGCTAGCGTACGTGCCTTAAAACGTTTTGTTTTTGGTAGTGCCGCTGAGCTTGAATATGATAAACAAGGTCGTGTCCTCATTCCTGTACCACTACGTGAATATGCGAGCCTTGATAAACAGGCTGTTATTGTCGGTGCGGGGGATCACGTTGAAATTTGGAGCCGTGAAAAATATGATTACTATGATGATCAAGTGGCTGAAAGTATGGAAGAACTTGTCGAAGGTCTAGAAGGGATTATGTTATAGGAGGCTATGATGGAATTTAATCATACCAGCGTACTTTTACGCGAAACGGTGGACTCCGTCGTAACTAATCCAAAAGGCATCTATGTGGACTGTACTCTGGGTGGTGCAGGACATGCCCATGCTGTGGGCGAGATGCTAGACCCAGAAGGCATGATTATAGGGTTGGATCAAGATGAAGATGCGTTGAGCGTAGCTCGACAGCGTTTATCTGATTTAACATGTCAGGTGTTAACAATACCGACGAACTTTTCTAACTTAAAAGAAGCTCTCCATAATGAGGGCATCTATGAAGTAGATGGATTTATCTTTGATCTTGGCGTATCTAGCTATCAACTGGATACACCGGAGCGTGGCTTTTCATATATGAATGATGGCCCACTTGATATGCGTATGGATAAGGACGCTCCATTAACGGCAGAAGAGGTTGTTAATGAATATGATGCTGAAGCATTATTGCAAATTATCCGCGACTATGGTGAAGAGCGATGGGCTAAGCGCATTGTTGAATTCATCATTAATGCACGTCAAGAAAAACGAATTACCACTACTGGTGAGTTAGTTAGAATTATTAAGCAAGCAATACCTGCGAAGGCGCGTCAAGATGGACCACATCCGGCAAAACGGACGTTCCAAGCCATTCGCATTGAAGTAAATAGAGAATTAGCTATCTTGCATGATAGTTTTGTAGATGCTGTATCCATGTTGAAACCAAAGGGGAAAATTGGGGTTATCACATTAGAGTTGAGTACAGCATGTATATGTCCTCCAGAATTGCCAATGTGCGTTTGTAACCACAAGGCGGTTGTGAAGGCGAAGAATAAGGCTATAGAGCCGAGTGCAGGGGAGATTGAGGTTAATCCGAGGGCTAGAAGCGCAAAGTTACGCGTAGCCGTCAAGTTGTAGAATTGGAAGGGGTTAGTGTTTATGTTAGCGAGAAAGGCTGTTGTGGGCCAAGTTAAAAGCGATGTGTTGGTCGCTTCACAAGGGAGAAAACGTAGTGCAAATGTGGCTCTAGATTTGGCATTGGTTGCATTTTTGCTTATCATGATGGTTATGAATGCGTACAGCACAAAATTAGGCTATGAAGTAGTTAAAACACAGCAAGCTGTAGTACAATTAACAAAAGATAATGATGCGTTGGATGTTGAAGTGGCTTCTTTGAAGTCTCCTGTTCGTATTCAACAAATCGCAGAACAACAACTAGGGATGGTTTTGCCTGATTCTTTTGTTTATAGTACAAAAAGCGCTGTTACTGAACGTACTGTACAAGAGAAACAGCAAATTATAGACTAGCAGGCAAAGCAGCTCGTATTGGGCTGCTTTCCTTTGCGTATAAAGGAGATTGTATATGAAACAATTACAAGATATAGTAAAAACCTTGGAAACACCGCATGTAGAAGGCAATACAGCTGTTGAGGTATTAGATATTACGGCTGATTCTCGTGCAGTAAAAGCAGGTAGCTTATTTATTGCATTAGATGGTGCCACTGTAGATGGTCATAATTATGTAAATAAAGCTGTTGAAGCTGGTGCTGTAGCAGTACTTGTATCTAAACCGGTAGAGGTATGTGGTGATGTTTGTGTTATCACTGTAGAGGATACTCGAAAAGCTATGATGGCTTGTGTGCCATATTTCTTTGATTATCCAGCCAATTCCATGCGTATGATCGGTGTTACTGGTACTAATGGTAAAACGACTACAACTCATATGATTCGTCATATTTTGAAAATTATGATTGGTGATACATCCTATCCAATTCATAATACAACGCCTGATGTAGTAGATTTACAACATATTCTTCATCAAATGGTAGAAGAAGGTGTTACCCATTGTGTCATGGAAGTATCTTCCCATGCGTTAGCATTAGGTCGGGTTTCTGGTGTTGAATATGATACAGCAGTATTCACGAACTTAACACAAGATCATTTGGACTTTCACAAGACCTTTGAAAATTATTTGGCATCATCAATATCGATGACGAGTATGGTCATCGTGTAATTGAAAAAACAACGGCGCCTATCATTACGTACAGTATTGATGGTAAAGGGTCGTTAAATGCTCATGATGTTGAAATGACGCCTAAATCTAGCCGTTATACTGTATCCTATGATGGCAATGACTATACAGTGGCTATGAATACAACTGGTTTGTTTAATGTATATAATACATTGGCTGCTATTGGCGCTTGTTTATTAGAAGGTATCTCCATGGAAGATATCGATAAGGCGTTGAAAACATTTAGCGCTGTGCCTGGCCGTTTTGAGCTTATTGAAGAAGGTCAACCATTTGCAGTTGTTGTAGACTATGCACATACACCAGATGGGTTAGAAAATATTTTGCAAACTGCAAAGGCTATTCAAGAAAATCGCATTATTGTAGTCTTTGGTTGTGGTGGTGACCGGGATGCTACAAAACGTCCTATCATGGGGCGTATTGCTGCAGAATATGGCGATGTAGTATATGTTACATCTGACAATCCTCGCACAGAAGATCCTGTGAAAATTGTGAAAGATGTAGAGGTAGGCGTTAAAGAAGGCCTTCGTGAAGGCTCTCACTATGAAGTTATCGTTGATCGTCGGGAAGCGATTCAACATGCAATACAAAATGCAAAACCTGGGGATATTGTACTAATTGCAGGTAAGGGGCATGAGGATTACCAAATCTTAAAGGATAAAACGATTCATTTCGATGATCGTGAAGAGGCGCGAGCAGCCCTCAAGGAGATCTAATATGGCAGAATTTACATTGTCTCAAGTGGTAGAAGCCACACAAGGGACGAGTGCACATACCGACAATATTAAGTTTTTAGATGTATCTACTGATACAAGAACGATTGAATCAGGCTTTTTATTTGTAGCCTTAAAAGGCGATACCTTTGATGGTCATGATTTTATTAATACAGCTATCGAAAAGGGTGCTACTGGTGCAATCGTAGAAAAAGGCCGTGCAGTGGACGGCATCGTATGCATTGAAGTAGATAATACATTGGTAGCGTATCAAAATTTAGCACGTTACCATCGTCGTCGATTTGATATTCCTGTAGTCGCTATTACTGGTTCTTCTGGTAAGACTACAACAAAGGAAATGGTAGCTGCTGTACTCGGCACCGAATTTAATGTTTTGAAAACTGAGAAAAACTTTAACAATGAAATTGGTTTGCCAAAAACATTGTTGCGTTTAACTGCAGAACATCAAGCTTGTGTTGTTGAAATGGGCATGCGTGGCCTTGGTCAAATCGAGGAGCTTGCGTTGATTGCAGAACCAACTATGGGTATTATTACCAATGTTGGTACTAGCCATATTGAGCTATTAGGCTCTCGTGAAGCCATCGCACAAGCTAAAGGTGAGTTAATTCGTTGCTTGCCTGAAAATAGTGTGGCTATTCTCAATGAAGATGATCCATATGTTAAAGCTATGGATAGTCTTGCCAAAGGTAAAACGATTACCTATGGTATCGAACGTAATGCCACATGTATTGGCAGTCATTTGCGTTATAAAAAAGATGGTATTAAATTTACATGCAAATGTTATGACGAAGTATTTGATATCTTCTTGCCTATGATTGGTGAACACAATGTATATGACGCATTGGCAGCAATTGTAGCTGGTCGTGTGCTAGGCATTAAGTCCAATACGATTCGCAAGGGCTTAAGTGAATTTACAGGCACTCCTATGCGCCAAGAAATCGTACCATTTGAAGATATTGTTATCTTAAATGACGCGTATAATGCAAATCCTTCTTCTATGGCTGAAGCGATAAAAGCTTTGGGTCAGCTAGAAGGTAAACGTAAAATTGCTATGCTTGGTGATATGCTTGAACTTGGTGATTATACTGAACAAGCGCATCGTGAAATTGGTCAATTGTTAGCTGAAGAAGGTTATAGTGTTGTCTTCACATTTGGTGATGCTGCTGCCTTTATAGCTAAAGAAGCTAAAAAAGCAGGCTTAACTACATTCCGTTGTAATAGCCATTTGGAAATGGCCAATGCATACAGTGATATTCGTGAAAAAGGGGATGTTATCCTAGTCAAAGGCTCCCGTGGTTTGCGGATGGAACGAGTTGTTGAAGAATTGAAAGATCGTGAATAAAAGGTTACGGCTAGTTATATCTAGCCGTCATCTGTTTATTAATGAGTAGAGGATTCGTATGATATATCACATTCTATTAGCCTTCGTAGTAACCTTTATTATTACGGTAGTGCTAGGTAAATTTGCTATTCCTATGTTGCGTTCTTTGCACGCACAACAAAGTATTCGTGAAGAAGGTCCAGAAAGTCATCAAGCGAAAGCTGGTACACCAACAATGGGTGGCGCTTTTATGATGGTAGCCCTCGTCATTGGGGTTGCTTTATTTGCACCGTGGAATGTGGGTACTGGTATGTTATTGTTCCTCACATTAGGACATTGTTTATTGGGCTTCTTTGATGATTTTGTAAAAGCTGTAAAAAAACGTAATCTTGGTTTGACAGCAAAGCAAAAATTACTAGGTCAATTTATTTTGGCTGCCATATTCTGTTACTGTATTACTGAAATTATGGTTATTCCTACCACATTGTGGATTCCTGTAGCAGATATTCACCTTCAATTAGGTTGGGCTTATTATGTATTGGCATTTTTAATTATCGTAGGTGCTACGAATGCCGTAAATCTTACAGATGGTCTTGATGGTTTAGCTAGTGGTACATCTGCTGTAGCTGCCATTGCCTTTTCCGTTATCGGCCTTATGGCTGCATCCACAACAAATTCTATTGGCGCTGAAAGCGTTGCTTACTATGGTGCCATTGTAGCCGCTGTATGCCTTGGTTTCTTGGTATACAATGTAAACCCTGCAAAAGTATTTATGGGGGATACAGGTTCTTTAGCCTTAGGTGGCGCTTTTGCAGCGATGGCGATTCTTACAAAAACAGAGTTGTTACTCGTTGTAATTGGCGGTATTTTTGTTATGGAAGCGTTATCCGTTATTATTCAAGTTATTTCCTTTAAAACTCGTGGTGTACGAGTATTTAAAATGAGCCCTATTCACCATCATTTTGAGTTGTCTGGTTGGGCTGAACAAACTGTTGTTAATCGCTTCTGGTTTGGTGGTGCTGTATTAGCTGTTATTGGTGTCATTTTAGCGACTATAACTTTGTAAGATAATACTTAACGGAAGCCGCAAATAATGGTATGCTTATAAGATAGGAATACATTATTTTTGTTGATAATTTAGGTGATACAGATGGAATACGGAGACAAACATATACTTGTTCTGGGCGCTGGTGCCAGCGGTATAGGCGCATCTTGGGTGTTAGCTCAAGTTGGGGCCCATGTAGTGTTAAATGATTATAAACCTGTTACACTGCCTGCAGATGAGGAAAAAAGACTAGTATCAGCGGGTGTGGAGATTATTACAGGTCTACAAGACGAATCCTTGCTTGATGGCGTGGATCGTATTGTTATTTCTCCAGGTATTTCTTTAGATATTCCAATTGTAAAGGCTGCTCAAGCACGTGGAATTGATGTAGTTAGTGAAGTTGAAGTAGCTTATGAGTTATCTAAATCGCCAATTGTTGCCGTTACTGGTACCAATGGTAAGACTACTACTACTACATTATTAACTAAGGTATTGGAAGGCACTGGAAAACCAGTTCGCGTTGGTGGCAATATTGGGGATTCCCTCAGTGAAGTTGCCTATTCCATGCCAGCAGATGGTTTCTTGGTAGCTGAACTATCTAGCTATCAATTAGAAACAATTAAGCATTTTAGACCGGTTGGTGCTATTATGCTCAATATTACACCAGACCATTTAGCTCGTCACAAGACGATGGAAAATTATATTGCTGCAAAGGAACGAATCTTTGAAAATCAATTAAGTACAGATTTTATGGTGCTTAATATTGATGATCCAATTGTGGCAGATATGGAACCTCGTGTGCCTAGCCATATCCTTAAAATTAGTCAACATCAAGTGGTGTCAAATGGTGCCTACTATGATAAAGGACAATGTTATGTAACAAAGGATGGTAAGGCAACGCCTGTTATTGGAAGCGATGATATCCACATTCCAGGTAGTCATAATATTGAAAATATTTTAACTGTTATCGCTTTAACCTATGCGTTAGGTGTACTGGCAGAAACTATTCATCGCATTATTAGCGAGTTCCATGGCGTTGAACATCGATTAGAACGGGTTAAAACAATTGATGGCGTTACATTCTATAATGACTCTAAAGCTACTAATGTTGACTCTGTTGTAAAAGCATTAGAATCCTTTGATCAATCAGTTATTTTATTAGCTGGTGGTCATGATAAAATGACTCCTTTAGAAGATTTTATGCAGCTTGTTAAAGATCATACAAAAGCTGTTATCTTTATGGGGGAAGCGGCGGATCGATTTGAAGCTGCTGCAAAAGAGGCTGGCGTTCAGCCTATTTACAGAGCTTCATCTATGAAAGATGCTGTTGAACAAGGTTATAAATTGGCTAACCAAGGTGATATTATATTATTATCACCAGCTTGTTCAAGCTTTGATTGGTACAGCTGTTTTGAAGAACGTGGCGATGATTTTAAAAACTGTGTTCATATGTTGCAAGAAGGGAGACACCATTAATGAAACGTATCATTATTTCAGGTGGTGATATAAGGAAATTATGAAACAAAACCCTGATGCACAGGTTTTATATGTAGGAACGGAAAGAGGCTTAGAGGCTACCTTAGTGCCTAAAGAAGGCATTGAATTTACTACATTACCTGTACAAGGTTTGCAACGTAAATTATCTTTTGGTACGTTGGTGACGTTAGGCAAGACTGCTTTTTCTCTTGTGAAAGCTAATACAATCATTTCCAACTTTAAGCCTGATGTAGTTATTGGTACGGGCGGTTATGTTTGTGGTCCTATTCTTATGGCCGCAGCATTGCGCAATATTCCAACGTTGATACAGGAACAAAATGTCATTGCAGGCATTACAAATAAAATTCTAAGCCGTTTTGTTGATGTAGTCGCTATGGGTTACAAGGATGCAGAATCATCTTTTTCAAAGGCAAAACGCGTAGTATATACTGGTAATCCAGTACGTCCTGATGTATTAGTTGATACTAGGGAAGATGGACGTAATTATTTTAATTTAAGTGATGACACGTTCACTGTTCTTATAGCCGGTGGTTCTCGTGGGGCGAGAACTATCAATAATGCTATGATTGATGTACATAAGCATTTTCAAGGAACAGAAGGCATTAAATTAATCCATATTACAGGGGATGGGGAATATCAATCTGTGTTATCTCAGCTTGGTATTACCAATGGTGATGGTTTAGGTGATTCCTCCTTGATCTTGCCATATTTACACGATATGCCAAAAGCATTGGCGGCAGCTGATTTAGCAGTCTTTAGGTCTGGTGCTATCGGTCTTGCTGAACTAGCAGTTCGAGGTATTCCATCTGTATTGGTACCATATCCATATGCAGCGGAAGATCATCAAACCTATAATGCCCGTATTTTTGTTCAAGAAGGGGCAGCGCATATGATTGTTGATCAAATGTTAAGTGCCCATGATTTGATAGGGGAAATTGAAATGTTTATGGCCAATCGTGATTTATTGTCACAAATGGGAGAACGAGCGTTGCAGTTAGGTAAACCTAATGCGGCTCATGATATTGCAAAGTTAGCATTATCTATTGCAAAGTAACAAGGAGAGGTTTTATGTTAGACGGTATTCATAAGATTCATCTTATTGGTATAGGTGGGTCTGGCATGCGTGCTATAGCGAATATTTTAATTCAAAAAGGTTATGACGTATCTGGTTCAGATGTAGCTGATTCTGCAGTTATTGAAAAGTTCAGAAATATGGGCGCTACAGTTCATATTGGCCATAATAAAGATTATGTAAAAGGCGTTGATGCTGTAGTTCGTTCTACGGCTATTCGTGAAGATAACCCTGAAATTGTAGCTGCTAAAGAGCAAGGTATTACAATTTTACACCGTTCCGATATTGTAAAAGCTGTGTTAGACGTAACAGATGGCATTGCAGTAGCTGGTGCTCACGGTAAAACTTCCACTACATCCATGATTGGTCAAATTTTAGTAGAAGCAGAAGCTGATCCAACAGTTATTATCGGTGGTGAAGTAGATTATTTAAAAGGTAGTAGTTGTCTAGGTAAGGGGCATTTCTCTGTAGTTGAAGCAGATGAAAGTGATGGGTCTTTCTTGAAACTACGCCCACATACTATTGTTATTACTAACATTGAAGATGATCACATGGATCACTACAAAACAATGGATAATTTGTTAAATGCATTTTGTGAGTTTGTCGAAACCTTACCAGAATCTGGCAAAGCAATCGTATGTGGAGATAATGAGAATATTCGCTACGTTATGAGTCGTGTAAATCGTAATTTCATTACATATGGCTTACGTGATAATAATGACTATGTAGCTAAAAATATTCACTATGTAGACTCTACTTTGGTATATGATGTATACCATAATGGTGTGAATGTTGAGCGCATTCGCTTACGAGTTCCTGGTGAACATAATGTATTGAATTCGTTGGCTGCCTTTGTTGTTGCTCATGATTGCTGTGGTGTAGAAACGCGCATTATTACAAAAGGTTTAGGTAAGTTTATCGGTGCAAAACGTCGTTTCGAAACAAAAGGTCACGTAGCAGGTGTATGGGTTGTTGATGACTATGCTCATCATCCTACAGAAATTAAAGCAACATTGAAAGCCGCAAAAGAGTTGGAAAAGCATCGTGTTATCTGTGTATTCCAGCCACATCGCTTTACTCGCACAAGCTTGTTAAAGGATGAATTTGCTACTGCTTTCACAAGCGCTGATGAAGTATATATGACAGATATTTATAGCTCTGGTGAAGATCCAATCTCTGGTATTGATGGTAATACGATTCCAAATGCTATTAAAGCGGCCACAGGTCAAGATGTAAATTATGTACCATCTGTTGACGATTTGCCTGAGGTATTAGCGAAAATAGTAAGACCTAATGATCTGGTTATCACCATGGGTGCAGGTTCTATTAATCAATATGGGCCAAAATTATTAGCTATATTGGAGGAAGGCTTACAATGAAAGATAAAAAAATAATCGTACTAATGGGTGGTCCTTCCAAAGAGGCTGAGGTATCTCGTCGTACTGGCGCTGCTATTGCAGAAGCACTTGAAAGCAAAGGTTATAATGCCCAAACTTTAGAACTCAATCCGCGCACTGTATTAAAAGATATTGAAGACTTAGGTGGCGAGGTTGTATTTAATGCAATTCATGGTCGTTACGGCGAAGATGGTGCGTTACAAGGCCTATTAGAAATGGCTGAAATTCCATACACTGGGTCAGGTATTATGGCTCATGCAGTAGGTATGAATAAAAAAGTAAGTAAAGATGTATTTAAAGGTGCCAATATTCCTACTGCGGCATCCGAGTCCTTTAATGGTAATCTTGAATCTGCAGAAGCTATTATTGAACATATTCGTAAGGATTTTACAATTCCCGTAGTTGTGAAGTCTGCTACGCAAGGTTCTAGCATTGGGGTTACTATTGTTCGCGATGAAGCTCAGTTAGAAGAGGCTGTAACGGAAGCTCTAAAATATGACCCTATTCTTGTAGTAGAACAATTTCTTGATGGTCGTGAATTTACAGTATCTGTTTTAGATGGTAAAGCGTTGTCTGTTATTGAAATTCGTCCACATTCTGGTGAATATGATTACAAGAGTAAGTACACTGTAGGTGCTACTGAGTATTTAGTGCCAGCGCCTATTAGTGCAGAAATGACTGCTGAAATGCAACGCATTGGGGAGCTTGTGTATCGTGAAGTACAAGGCAGTGGGGTAATTCGTGTTGATGTTATGACAGACCATGCAGATAATATGTATGTTCTTGAATATAACACTGTGCCTGGTATGACAGAAACATCTTTAGTACCAAAAGCAGCAAAAGAAATGGGAATTGACTTCCCAACATTATGTGAAAAAATTCTGTTAACAGCTAGTATAGGGAAATTTTAAGGGCTAATAGAAGGTAAGGAGTTAATTATGGATGATAAGCAAAACCATCCATCCAACTCTGGGGAGATGCAGTCTTCTACACCTGTTCGTGATGAACGGGCTGTATTTAGAAAACGAGTGTTAAAAATCGGTGGTGCAGTTACTCTCGTGTTGGTGGGGTTGTTTACACTACCTATTCCTTTTGGATCCTTAAAAGTTACTGGATCGGATAAGGTAACTGTACAAGATGTAATGGTAGCTGGTGATATTCATGAACCTGTTAATATATTGCAGATTAGTACAGAAAAATTAAAAACTAGATTATCGAAAGATTTACGTGTCGAAGAGGCTCAAATTAGCTATCAGTTGCCACTGACAATGGTGGTAAATGTAGTAGAACGCAAGGCAGTTGCAGTTGTACCGGCTCAGTTTGGATACTTAACCCTTGATAGTAAGGGACAAGTGATCGCATCTGAGCCAGCTATACAAGACACATCTGTTCCTATGATTTCTGGTGTGAAAGCTGGAAATATACTATTAGGTGATACGGTAGTAGATAAACCGATATTGGCGGCTCTTGAATATTTGAACTCACTCGATGAGGAGACATTCAAGAATATTGCAGAGGTTAATATTGGAGATCCTGATGCGATAATGGCATATACTGTTTCAGGTGTACAGATTCGACTGGGGGATGGCAAAGACTTAGCTAAAAAAGCAGAGCTAACTCAGTCGATGTTACAAGATATTAAAAAGACACATGGTAATGTACAGTATATAGATGTTAATGTTTCATCGCCGTACATTAAAACCGATGTGGTGCCTGAAGTTAAAAAGCATCAGAATGGAGCACCGACTACAGAAAATTCATCTACTAAGAAGGATGATAAAAAACAAGATAGATAAGGTCATGTTGAATATAAAGGTAGATGATTGTCGTGAGACACGAACGGTGGGCAATTGCCATAGTCAGCTGTATATTAGGGTTCATGGTTGTTACCCAATATAAGATGACTCAAGATAATATAGAAGAAAATATTCGCTTACAACGGACTGGAGATTTGGCGGTACAATTGAGAGAGGCCCAGAGTGAACGTGATGCTTTGTTAAAGCAAATTGAGTCACTAAAAAAATCTGGTGCCAATGGCGGTGGTAAAGCTGATGAACAGCTCATGATGAAAGCGGCTTTAACAAATGTTAAAGGGCCGGGCGTTAGTGTGTTGATTGAAGATAGCTTAAAGCCTGTACAAAGTGGGGAAAATCCCAATTTATATGTAATTCATGATGAAGATATTCTAAGAATTGTTAATGAATTACGGGCTGGTGGGGCTGAAGCGATAGCTATTAATGATCAACGCCTCATAGGAACGTCTGAAATACGATGTTCAGGCCCGACTATTACTGTAAATGGAAAGGTCTTTGGAGCTCCCTTTACGGTGAAAGCTATTGGAGATCCAAAGACATTAAATTCTGCGCTCACTATGCGCGGTGGTGTAGTAGATTCACTTAAACATTGGGGAATAAAGGTAACTATAAAGCAAGAAGAGGATGTAGCGATTCCTGCTTTCACAGGTACTTTTAGAGAAGAACATATGAAGCCTAATGAGTTAGGAGGTAAAGAATGAATATCTATATCTTTGCCATCATTGGCCTAATTATGGGGGCTATCCTAGGATGGATAGCACCACTTCATATCCCCGCTAGTTATTCGAATTATACTTCGGTAGCTGTTCTAGCAGCTTTAGATGCAGTATTTGGTGGCAGTCGAGCAGCATTGGAAAGAACCTTTGATCTTAGTAACTTTGTCATTGGGTTCTTTTCAAATATGGTATTAGCTGTTATTCTTGTATATGTTGGTGATTTAATAGGCATTAACCTATACTATGTGGCACTTATTGGATTTGGGTTACGTGTATTTATTAATGTAGGCGCTATACGCAAAATAATTATGACTAAGCGGTTCTAATAAATCCCATTCTATATAGTGGAAAGTTTTTAAATTTTAGTGTAAAATAAATGTAATTGTTATAAGATAGTCAGTATATAAATCGATACATTGGGACGTATATTGATACAATAGATAACGATAAGAGGAGGAAGTTCAATGTCTGATTTTGCAAATATTAAAGTTATCGGTGTTGGTGGCGGCGGTAATAACGCTGTTAATCGTATGGTTGATAACCAAATTAAAGGTGTTCAATTTTTAGCCGTTAATACAGAAAACCAAGTGCTTGAATTGTCCAAGGCGGATGTAACAATTCAAATCGGTGAAAAAGTTACTAAAGGTCTTGGTGCTGGTGCTAACCCACAAATCGGTGAAGAAGCAGCTCAAGAAAGCCGTGAAGAAATTACTAAAGCTCTTGAAGGTGCTGATATGGTATTCGTAACTGCTGGTATGGGCGGTGGTACTGGTACTGGTGCTGCTCCAATCGTAGCTGAATGTGCTAAAGAAGTTGGTGCATTAACAGTTGGCGTTGTAACTAAACCTTTCGCATTCGAAGGCAAACGTCGTCGTGCTGCGGCAGAAAAAGGCATTGAGTTCTTGACTCAAAAAGTTGATACAATTATTGTTATTCCTAATGACAAATTGTTACAAGTTGTAGATAAAAAATGTTCCGTATCTGATGCATTCAGCAAAGCTGATGAAGTTCTTCGTCAAGGTATCAAAGGTATTTCCGATTTGATCCAAATTCCTGGTTTAATCAATCTTGACTTTGCAGACGTTAAAACTATCATGACTAATCAAGGCGAAGCTTTGATGGGTATTGGTGAAGGTACAGGTGAAAACCGTGCTGCAGACGCTGCAAAAATGGCTATCAATAGCCCATTATTGGAAACTTCCATCGATGGTGCAAAAGGCATCTTGCTTAATATTTCTGGTAGCTCCGAATTGGGGATTTTTGAAGTAAACGAAGCTGCTCAAATTATTTCTGATGCAGCAGACCCTGATGCAAATATCATCTTCGGTTCTGTTATCGATGAAAGCTTGGGCGATAAAGTTCAAGTTACTGTTGTAGCAACTGGTTTTGGCAATAACGCTAAAAGCGTACCAGAATTCGGTAAAACAACTACTACATCTCGTCCAGCATCCACTACAACAACAACTAACAGCGGTATCCCAGATATCCCTGTATTCATGAAACGTTAATTTATAGAGTGTATAATCAAAACATTCGTAAATAAGTAACTTAGTAAGACATATCTTGAGATATGTGTATAGGAGGTACAAATGAAGAAATTAGTATTATTAACTCTAGCAGCTACAGTTGTGGCAGGTAGTGCATTTGCAGCGGCACCTGTAACAAAAATTAGCGACGGTTCCACTAAAGTACAAGCTGATTATGCATTTAAACAACATGTATCTAAAGGTGGCGGCAATAGCAACGATGGTTTCGGTGTTTCTTTGCAACACGATCTTTCCAATAAAACTGCTGTTCAATATTCTTATGATAAATTGAATGCAAAAAATGGGGACATTAAAGATCATCAATTAGCATTAGTTTATAAAGTGCATCCAAACGTAAACGTATATGGTGCTGGTACTGCAATTCGTACAAATGATACAGAATTAGGTTTCCAAGCTGGTGTTATTGGTCATGTGCCATTGACAGAAAAAGTAAACGGCTTTGCTAAAGCTGGTTGGGGTAACGATATTAAACAAACTTACCAAGTAGGTGCTCAATATGAAGTTCGCCCTGATGTAGACTTGAACGTATACTATGGCTATGATAAATATAGCGTAAACAACAACGATAAAACTGCAAAAGGTTTACACGCTGGTGTAGGCTACTCCTTCTAAGGATATCAAAGACCACTCTAATGAGTGGTCTTTTTTGTTTATAAATACTAGCATATGATTTATAAAAATATTTTATATAGGATATTGTATATATCCTATATACCTTAGCTTTTTTATAATTCAGATTGTAATTAGTATTTTTTCTTATGTATACAATATATTTTTAAATACTCATTGTATAATTAAATAAGTTTAGGTATGATAAATATGTAATAATTCATTTTAGATAGGATGGTGCAAGTTATGACAAGTGTTGCTGCAAAGCATGCAAAAGGGAAAAAACTTAAAGATGTAATCTTTTCGTGAGAACGTTGTTAACGGTACATTAGGTGCGATTCATGATGAAGATGGTAAATTAGTATTCCTTAAAACCGTTAAAGATGAATATTTAAGCCTTCCTGACTCTGAACATATTGGCTATGCACCAATCGCCGGTGTACCTGAGTTCCTTGCTGCTGCAGAGAAAGAATGCTTTGGACAATCTCGTCCAGAAGGTCATATCCGTAGTATTGCCACTGCAGGTGGTACTGGCGGTATTCATCACTTAGTTCATAACTACACAGAACCTGGTGATGAAGTGTTGACTGCTGATTGGTACTGGGGTGCCTATCGTATACTTTGTAGCGATGTAGGTCGTACACTTGTTACCTATTCTTTATTTGATGAACATAATAACTGCGAAACAAACAAATGTGGTAATTTTGTTTAATACACCTGGTAATAACCCAACAGGTTACTCTATAGAGGACAAAGATTGGGAATCTATCCTTAACTTCTTGAAAGAACTCGTTGCTATAGGCCGTAATAATGTAATCATTGGCATTGATGTTGCATACCTTGATTATTCTGGTGAAAAAGAAGAGGTTCGTGCATTCTTTAGTAAATTCAGTCATTTGCCAAAAGAAATCCTTACATGTGTTTGCTATAGCTTGTCTAAAGGCTTCACTATGTATGGACAACGTGTAGGTGCCTTGATTGGTATTTCTGATGATGAAGAAATTGCTGATGAATTCTTAGAAATCAACAAATCTACAAGCCGTGCTACATGGTCTAATATATGCCGGCCTGCAATGCGTACAATGGCAAATATTGTAGCTGATCCAGCTAAGTTTAAAGCTTATGAAGATGAACGGAGTTGGTCTTCCTATGTTGCCATATCGCGGTGGTTTCTTTATTACGATTCCTACAGATTCTGCTAATGCTATCTGTGAAGAGTTGAAAAAAGAACATATTTATGTTATTGCTCTAGCTAACGGTATTCGTGTTGCAGCATGTGGTATTCCTAAATTCCAAATGACAGGCCTTGCTGAAAAAATTTACAATGCTATGAAACGTCTTGGCAAACTATAATACATAAGTTTTACTAATATTAAAGTCCGCTTGATAAGTATATCAAGCGGACTTTTTGTGGGTAATAGAAAAGCGTACGCATACTTGATGTATCATTTATGCGTACGCTTTATTTTATATATCTGTATATATTAATGAATATCTTTATGTTCTTTAATATCTTGGTCAGCTTCTTTAGCTAAATTTTCTAAAGCTCGTTTAGGAGCTGTTCGTTCACCGGTTTCTGGATCTACAAATTCAACGCGATCTAAAGTATCTGTAATTTGACCTCGAATGAATGATAAGTAGATTTCATAAAGTTCTTTTTTTTCTGCTAACTCCTCTGGTGTGAGTGGTTGTCCAGATTTTTTCTTTGCTGCTAGTTCATTTATGCGCTTTAATGTATCGTTAATATTACTCATATTGACCTCCTGTATTCTATATTAGAATAACATGATTTATTATAACATAGAACTAAATGAATACGTATGGTAAGATATAAGTTGTACGCGTCTGAACCTGCCCTTGAGTATACAAATGAATTTGAATTATTAGTAGCCGTTGTTTTATCTGCACAATGTACGGATGAAAGGGTTAATATTGTTACGAAACGATTGTTCCCTGAATTAAATCATCCTGCTAAAATGCTTGAAATAGGGGTTACAAAACTAGAAACTCTTATTAAAGATTGCGGTCTTTATAAGTCCAAAGCAAAAAACTTAATTGCTACCTGCCAAATTTTGGTAGAACAATATCATGGTGAGGTACCGCGTGAATTTGATCAACTAGTAGAATTACCAGGGGTTGGTCGTAAAACGGCTAACGTAGTTGTGTCCGTATTGTTCGGTACGCCTGCTATTGCAGTAGATACTCATGTATTCCGCGTAGCTAATCGATTAAAATTGGGCATTGCTAAAACGCCAGAAGAGATGGAGAAGAAGTTGCAAAAGGCTATCCCTAAAGAGGATTGGGCTGCTGCTCACCACTGGTTGATTTATCATGGCCGTAAATTATGTAAGGCTCGTAAGCCATTATGTGAAGAATGTTTTTTAAATCATCTATGTCCTTCAGCTGGAAAGGTTTAATATGAAAGTAAATAACGAAGAATTTATTGCCCTTTGTGCGACTCATGGCATTGAGGGGATTGATATTGTAAATGAGTTAATGCGTTTTAAAGTACTAGATCAATTGATTTCTAGTAATGCTAGCTCCCGTGAGTGGGGTGTAACAGCAGATGATTTATATGCGTTAGCAGAAAAATCCACAGTCGAGTCTTTTGGCCCCGTTCCATATGATTTGAATACATTCCAAGCTCTATATGGTCCATCCTTTAGAGTTGAATTATTTGATTTCATTAGTGATACAGGTATCTTGGATGGTCTAGATGTAGGTACTATTTGGGAAACTCCTGTTCGTGAAAGTATTGAAGCTCATAGCAAAACGGGAGAACTCGTTCTTTACGCTTATGTAGAAGAATATACAGGCATGATTGAAGAGATTCTTCAATCTTATGAAGATAAAAAAGTCGTTCTTTATACGGCGTCTCCTGTGTGCTATAGCATTTTGACACGTTTATACCCAATGGCACAAATTATTAATCAATGGCCTCATCGTAGCTATTTTGACCATATCTTTACAGGTTCGGTTGGCATGTTCCAATCTTCTGAAGATATTGTGGAAGAAGTGGCAAATGGACTACATAATCTTGTTCCAGAAGGGACTGCACAATTATTCTTACCTGCTACAATGGCACAAAACCAATTGGGCTTAAATAATATGGCATTACAATTCTTCTTGAATCAAAAGCGTGTAGAAGCTATTCGTGAATGGACTCCATTAGGGGCTTATGAAATTGTATATGGTAAATACGATGTTAAAAAGATGCGCGTTGGCCTTCGTGAACGCGTAGGGGATGAGTGGAAAACAATTAACTATATTCCATTGCCTCATGGCGTATTTGCTCAATTACCGGTATTCACAGTATTAAATTATGGCTTGTCTTTACGCTCTATTTTGTTGCCAGGCGGTCAAACTGATGTAGCCTTAGGTCAAGATGGTATTTACTGTATCGATAGCCGTGTTTCAGAATTAGGCCGTAATGCGCTTGTGGAAAGTGGCGCATATTTCCTTACATTTAAACGCTATGCGGATCATGTAGATGTAGATATTACTACAGAAGCACCAACAGAGGATATTTACTGGATGTTCCCTGATGCTGAATTGGCATATATGTGGTATGCATACTTCTGTAGCACTACTGGACAAACATTGATTCAAGAGATTTCTATGCTTGTTCAAACAGATGAGTCTTTCGGCTATATGCTTAGCAGCGTGCGTCGCCGCGTATTAGATGTTAATAATGAAGCTCAATTAATTTCATCTGTACAGGCTGCTGATGAAGCCTATATCAAGGCTGTTACAGAAGCAACTACAAATTGGAAATCTACGGTAGATGAATTAGGTGCTCAAGTAATGCCTCCTACTACATCTATTGATATTGAAGACTATAGCGATTATAAAAACTAATTGTAAAAGTCCGATATTTAGTTTAAAATATATCGTATCCTAAAAAATATGAACTACTAAATATAGTAGGTATGAACCATACTACACAGATGTGTAAGAAAGGAGGACTGACTCATGGCAGTTATTAATTTTGAAATCTTCAAAGTTATCGGTACTTTATCTGAAGATAAAGACGGTTGGAAAAAACAATTAACATGCACTAGCTGGGGCAAATATAATCCTAAGTTTGACCTTCGCGCTTGGGATAGTGAATATACAAGCATGAAGAAAGGTATTACCCTTTCTTTAGAGGAGCTCATCGCATTGCGTGATATCCTTAACGAAAGTGACTTAGAGACCATTCTAGCTGAGTCTATTGAAGAAAAACAAGCATCCAAGGAATAGTATTGGCAACTTGCATTTGTACAAGTGTCATGCTATAATCTATAAGAATAATATTGATTGTCGGAAAGAGGTGTATAGAATGAAACAAGGTATTCATCCAGACTATAAAGAAGCTACAGTAACT
>JAWERH010000026.1:0-7313 GCA_032482215.1 Veillonella sp.
TTGGCTAAACCAGTTCATGACCTTTCCCGTGGCTGCTCTGCTCAAGACGTTGTAGACGTTGCTGCTATCGCTGCTGTTGAAAGCATCTAATTTCAACTACAACTTCATTTGAAACATTTCAATGAAATAGAAAAGCTGATTCTTCGGAATCAGCTTTTTTGTTTGTATAAATCTATATAGAAGGTGTATGATTAGGTTAAATAAAGTTGATTAATGTACTTAATCAATGTATTACGTAAATGCACTTGATACATACAAGTATTATTCTGTTTGGAGTCGTGAAAAGGAGAGGGCTATGATTTCTGTATTCGACACAAATCCTGTTGTTTTTGAAAGTAATGATCGTACGTTAACAATTAGTTACAATGGTGTACTCTGTAAAGATGCAAATGGTACTGTTACGACTGATATTGATTTTGATGACGTAAATGAGCTATATCTTACAAGATATTTAAATTCAAATAGTAACTATTCGATTATATTTAGAGACCATAATTGGAAAAACATAGAAGGTCAAGATTTAGACACTGACCGTAAAGGATCTAATGCTGGTCATAATATTCGTGAAACAAAAGCAATCATTGCTGCCTTTGCTCGCCATAAATTGACAGCGGATTTTCCTGCAAATTTAGATACCCTTCAATTGCCACTTGATTACTCCTACATGGGAAAACGAGAAATTACCATTAAAAATGGTGTTATCTCAAATGGTAAGGTAGATATCCCTATTAATGAAATTCGCCGCGTAGTATGTGCCTCTAATGGTACGATTAGCAAATTGTTAGTCTATAAGGAAGAAAAACCTAGCTCCTTCTTCAAAAAGATTTTCGACAAATGTGATATGAAAATCACGTTGAATGCCATTACCCTGTCATTATTAGAAGCCATCGTAACGCGCAATACAGGTCATGGTATCGATTTTAGTCGTGGTAATGGCTTTGATCAAAAGGACTCCAACTATATCATCATTCGTTACCTTGACTCTGGATTCTTCCTAGAAAAAGACGGTACAGCACCTACAGAGTGGCAAAAAACTGCGGCTGAGACTACAGCTAAATTTAATTACGATGTAAAAACATTATTAATATAATATTAGTTTTATTGTAAAAGTTAGGAGTTACTATGTCTGTATATCAATTTTCTCTGCCTAATAAGTCTGGTGAATTGCAATCGCTACAAAATTTTGAAGGCAAAGTTCTTATTGTTGTTAATACGGCAAGTAAGTGTGGATTTACTCACCAATATGAGGGGTTAGAGGCTCTTTATAAGAAATACAACGAACAAGGTTTAGAAATTATTGCGGTCCCTTCCAACCAGTTTGGCGAGGAAGAGCCTGGTTCTAATACCGAAATTCAATCCTTTTGCAAGGTAAATTATGGGGTTACTTTTACTGTGATGGGTAAATCTGATGTGCGTGATGAAAGTGCCTTGGATTTATTCAAATATATGATTAAAGAGCAACCATTTAAAGGGTTCCCGCCTAGTGATAAGACAGAAATGCTTACAGACTATCTCAATGGCATTGATCCTAACTATCTAAAGGACGATGAGGTAAAGTGGAACTTTACTAAGTTTGTTATAGATCGTAAAGGTAATGTGGTAGGGCGCTTTGAGCCTGTTGTAAAACCGATGGAAATGGAATCTTTTATTAAAACATTATTATGATTTTGGCAGACGACTAAATTTTAGGGAATAAGTGACATTGATTTATAATATCTCTTGCTTCTTAAAAGTGTTCGTTTAGTAGCGTACTTAGTATGGTAAAGAAAAGAACCGCTAGTTTTGTAACTAGCGGTTCTTTTGTGTATATAGTAATATTAGCGAACATAAATATTTGTACCCTAAAAAAAGATACCATAAAATGCTTGAAATAGTAAAAATATGTGATAACATTTGAATTATATTAGAGCGAAAAGGAGAATCACCATGGCAGAGCAACTCGTAAATGTTCATGATTTAGTGGGCCGCTGTCCCTATGCAACGAGCCAAAAGTTATTAGCCGGCAAATGGTCTTTATTGATCATGCACGAATTATCTGAAGGTCCTGTGCGCGTCCGTGAGTTAGAGCGCCGCTTATATCCAATTACGCAAGCCACTCTTACTAGAGCTCTGCGACAAATGGAGGATGACGGTTTAGTTCATCGTGAAGTATATGGTACTATTCCACCTAAGGTAGAATATAGCCTTACCGAAGTGGGGGCAGAGTTTAAAGCGGTTCTCGCATCTCTTGAAAAATGGGGGAACCAATATATCGACTATATGAAAGCCGCTGGCCGCATTTAAGAAGCGACAGCGGCATTTCTGCCCTTATATATGATATAAATAGCCATTTGTTTGTGCCATGTATTAAGAAAAATATGGTATAATAAACAATACGAATGATATAAATTCTCAATAAATGAGGGGTATTGATAATAATGTTGAATGTTACTTTTTTAGCGCATAGTGGCTTTCTTGTAGATGACGGTAAGCGTTGCTATGTGTTTGATTATTATAAAGATCCTAATAATATAGTTTGGCAATTAGCAAAGCGTGGTCGTGAGCTTTGGTTCTTTGTAAGCCATGTTCATGCAGATCATTTTAATCCATCCATTACAGAATTTGATGGTCCTCAAACACGCTACATTTGCCATCAAGATGTGCCCTTAGAAGGCAAGGTAAAGAAATGTATTACCATGCGCCCAGGTCATGATGTGACATTAGACGATGTAGGCATTCATATGTATGGTAGTACCGATGAAGGCGGCTCTTTCTACGTAAAGACAAATACTGCCAATATTGATTCTGATTCTATCTTCCACGCCGGTGACCTTAACTGGTGGCATTGGCTTGGCGATACGCCGGAGAATAATGCTGATGCAAAGCGTATGGCATGGCGTGAGTTCAAAGAATTGGACGGTTTGTCTGTCGATGTAGCGATGTTCCCTGTAGATAATCGTTTGGAAGACGCTATGGAGTGGGGCGCCATTGAGTTTTTACGCCGCGTAGAGGTGAAAAAAGCTTTTATTCCTATGCATCTAAATGGCCCACTATGGACGCCATCCGTGTATTTTAAAGCGCTCTTTGGTGATGTCCCTGTATGGGAACCTCAAAAAGAAGGCGATGAATGTACATTTTAACTGAAGTGTTAATCGGATGCTCTAGCAGATGATGGATACACATATTAAATATACTTTCACAAGTTGTTGTAGTATGTGAAAGTTCGTGGCCTCTATGGTCACTACGTTATATGGGGAGAGTCTGTATACGTAATTTAGTAAGTTAGGATCAAGTGATGATGAAAACTAAACCAGTGGCAACCACCCTATTGGTTGTCATGGCTATTATATTTTTAATTTCATATCCACAACGGCAAGATATGTTTTGGGCATTTATCATGCACGTATCTGGGGCCGCTATGATCGGTGGCTTGGCGGATTGGTATGCGGTGACGGCGCTCTTTACAAAACCTTTGGGGATACCTTTTAAGACTGCTATCTTACCACGCAGTAAGAAACGTCTTATACAAATGGGGCGCACTATGCTCAGTGAAGAACTATTGCGCGTGCCTCAAATGTACTATGCCATCAAAAAAGAACGGGTTATGGTCCGCATTATTGAATATGGCATGAGCGATGTAGGACAAGACCAAATGCGGGATATTTTGTACGGTGTAGGCAATCAGGTCTTATCCCATATGGACATTGAACCGATGCGTCAGGAAATCAATAAAGCCATATATAAAGGCGTTACAAACTGGAAGGCGACACCACTCGTTATCTTGTTTGGCCGATGTATGCTAGAACGCCATACGGCTAGCATTTTCTGGCTTTACTTTAATCGTACTTGTCAGCGCGTCATTGCATCAAATCAGGTATATCCGTATTTGTACCGCGTAATGTTAGACATTATGAAAACCTATACGAAGGATTCCTTCTTCCGTGAATTGGCTATTGCCTTTGGCGGGGATGGGCTTTCACCAGAACGATTGGTAGAAACAGTACAGAAAAAGGCTGTTCAATTCCTTAAGGATAATGAGTCCATCGACTCTGATTTAGGTCGTTACGTATGGGGCCAAGCCATTCGCTTCTTCAATAATTTGGAAACCAATGCAGAGTGGCAAGCTTTCATCGAAGAGCATAAGGATCAATGGATCAAGATGGTTCTCGAAGAATGGGAAGGCAAGCTCATCGATGGTGATACTGTGGACTGGAAACGTCTCATGGACATCGTTATCGGCCGCTTTAATGTGCTCGGTACAGAGATTTTGCTGAACCCAGACAAGCAAGCACCGTTTGAACGATTTTTCTTGTTACGCAGTATTCCGTGGTTACAAAAATTAAACCCTCTCATCGATAAGGTGGTAGGGCAAGAGTTATCTCGATATTCCCCTGATGAAATCACCCAAATTGTACGAGGCAAGATGTACTATGACCTTCAAATGGTTCGTATCAATGGTTCCCTCGTAGGGGCTGTTTTAGGCGGTATATTCTACGGTTTATATCTTTTAGTAGAGGGGGTGCTCAAATGATTCAGTATTTGAAATCCCTTACCTTACGGCAGCGTGCTAACGGCATCCTTGGTTTGACCGCTGTATTGTACTGTTTTGTTTTCATAGGTCAATTTTTCTATGGCCATGAAAGCTGGTATCAGCCGCTTTATTGGGCGGTGCAGTCAGCACTTATCGGCAGTGTGGCGGACTGGTTTGCCGTAACTGCTTTATTCCGTAAGCCACTAGGATTCCCGTATCATACAGCGTTAATTCCTCGCAATAAGGATCGCCTCATCAACGGTGTTATTAAGCTCGTTGAGACAAAGATGCTTACGAAGGAACGGTGTAAAGTATTGTTGAGCAATGTTCAATTTGTACCATTGTTTGAAAAATTCTTGCTATCTCCAGAAGGGCAACGAGCAGCACGCCTTGTAATCCATCAAGGGTTACATCTCTTATGGAAGTCTCAAACGAACGAGGAATGGGCACAATGGGGGGCAAAACGCATCCGTGGATTGCTTCAAAAACATTCTCTTGTACCGGTTTTGAAACATGTGTTGCTCGACTTATGTGAACATAATCGCTATGAAGGTATGGTTGTACAGGTATTGAATGTAATTCAAGAACGTATTAACCATCCAGCTATGGTTACGTGGCTCACAGCAGTTGTAGCAGAAGAGGCGCATAAGAAAAAGCGAAAAGGCTTCTGGTCTGATTTCCTCATCTCTATGTCTGAAGCGACCGATGTGGTGAACTACCATGAACTGGCACAGGCTATCGTTCAAGAGGCCTATGCTATGCTTGAAAATTGGAAGCGCCCAAATAGTCCGGAACGGACTGCATGGCTGCGCCAATGGGTAGACCCAATTCGCCACATAGAAGAGAACCGCGAGGTTTGTGATGCTCTCGATGAAGCGTGGGAACGTTGGATTCGTGAACAAGATTGGGAATCTGTCATTGAAAACCATTTATGCCCTTATGTAGAGGAATTATTACTTGTAGGGGATGAAAATGGGGAAACACCTGCACAAGTTCTCGTGAATATTGCTCTTGAATTGTGGACTGTATATGGCCAATCCGAAGATTTGAGAAACCGTATAGAAGATACATTGCACAATATTGGTATATATGTGCTTGAACAGGGCTATGATCTTATTGAAACCATCATACGCCAGGTTCTAGGCGGCCTTAGCACAGATAAGTTTATTTACTTTATCGAATCTAAGGTAGAGGATGACCTCAGCTGGATCCGTATCAATGGTGCCATTGTTGGTGCTATTGCAGGGCTCGTTGTATGGACCTTCCTCGAATATGTATATATGCCATTATGGCAACAATTCATAGGCTAAAAATTAAATGCTTAATAATTAAGCGCTTCATAATAAAAGGGACTGACCGTTGGTCAGTCCCTTTAGTTTATTCTTCTGTTCTGTTGTACGGTAATCGTACTGTAAATGTAGTTTTTACTTGTGGCTCGCTTGTGGCTGTTACTGTGCCGTGGTGTAAGCTAATAACTTTATTTACAAAGTATAAGCCAAGTCCAATACCGTGATTTGATTTCTTATTTCGAGATTGCTCTGTTTGGTACATGCGATCCCAAATATGCTCAAGGTTTTCTGGCTCGATACCGATGCCGTTATCTGTTACCGTAATAACAAGTTCACCGCCGGCAAGCTTGGCTGAAATGTCGATGGTGGAATTCGTAAACTTGATAGCATTGTCCACCAAGTTTGTAATGGCACGACGTAAGGACACTTCATGAGCCACGATACTCATATGCGGTTGAATATTGGAGGTGATGGAAATCCTTTTTTCTGTATTCTCTGCAACGAGTCGCGTATAGTCATGAACCATATTGGTTAACATCAACGATACATCTACAGGTGCTAAGTTGAGTTCATGCGCATTCTCTAGGCGTGCTACATCGAGCAATTGACTTACGAGGTTAGTCATAAACTTGGCTTGTTCTAAGATATGTGTTAAGCCTTCTCGTAAATCGTCCTCTGTACGGCCGTATTTTAAAGCGAATTCACTTTCTGCTTTGATAACAGCAATTGGTGTACGCAACTCATGAGATACGTCAGAACTAAACTGTTTTTCCCGATTAGAGGAGTCTTCCAGACCTGAAATCATGCGGTTAAACGTGGTGGTAAGCTCGTAGATTTCATCGCGCGCAGTACGAACAGGAATATCAATACGGCGGCTCAAGTCATTGTTCTTACCGATAACCTTAGCTGTTTTCGTCAAGGTTCGGACCGGCTTGAGGCCTTTTTTGATGAATAGATAACCACCTAGTGATGAAATCAACAAGAAGATAACATCACCTAATAATAAACTATATAGTAGGTTTTCTGTCTTTTTAGAGGCTGTTTTTACCTTTGTAACAGCACGCAAAATACCACGATAGTTTGGTTCGTTAACCGGCGTATCGTAGTAATAGAAGGTGTCGTCACCTACAGCAATTTCTCCAACCTGTCCTAAGGAGAGGACTGTTTGGTTTGGGAAACCGTCTGGTAAGGCGCCTTTAATAATATAGCCGTCTTGGGTGGAAACAAAGAAGAATGTATTATCTTGGTACGGTTTAAATTTGCGAATATCCGTAGCCATGATCATTGCTTGCTGCTGCAAGCGCTCACGTACTTCTTTGTTATCGGACTCGTGCGTATATGCATAAATCCATGCAGAGGCAACCATCAAAATGATGAGCAAAAAGATGGTATACCAAGACATAATTTTAAAAGTGAGGGGCAGCCGATTAAATAAATCGGTAGCTGCCCCAGACATGGTGTCTAGATCTCGGTGAGGATCATTAGTTTTCTGTTTTGAGGACATACCCTACTCC
>JAWERH010000027.1:0-1439 GCA_032482215.1 Veillonella sp.
TCAAGATGTGGCGCCTCCAGGTATTGGTAAGGAGGTCGTCACCGATGAAGGCATCGGTAAGGTCTTGAAGGTAAATCATCACAAGCATACTGTAAAGGTACAGCTTGAAGCAGGTCGCACCATTGATTTGAAATGGTCCGAGGTGGCATTGCCTGATGAATGATCAAGAACGACTTGATGATTTAATTATAGATGGCTTACAGATTTATCAGCGCACGGATATGTTTCGCTTTTCCTTTGATGCCATTGCACTCATTCACTTTTGCCAGTTCAATGGTCGGCATTCCTATGTTGACCTTGGTACGGGAACAGGTGTTATGCCGCTCATAGGTACGTCCTTAGGGGCAGGCCATATAACGGGCATTGATATTAATAAAACTCTTATCGAGTTAGCTCAGCGCAGTGTAGCGCATAATCACAAACAAGATGTGGTAACTATGGTATGTGGCGATTATCGGCACATGTCGTACCGCGATGTACAAGATAAACCCATTGATGGTGTTATTGTAAATCCTCCTTTTTATGATTGTGAAAGTGGGGCAAAGCCTACATCTGAAGAGCGGGCTGTAGCACTGCATGATGAACATACCACATTAGAAGATGTTTTGAAGGCTGTACAATCTTTTATTAAGTGCAAAGGGCGCTTGTGGATGATTTATAGTGCTAGTCGCTTACAATATGTGCTGCATGAACTGGAAATAGCTAACTTTCAAGCTAAGCGAATTCGCTTTATTCACGGTATGATAGATAAACCTGCGAAACTTGTACTAATAGAGGCTCTCTATCAAGGTCAGGCTGGTCTTGTGTTAGAGCCACCACTAATCGTTTATGAAAAGCCTAATGTGTACACAAAGGAGGTGTCCTCTTGGTATGAACGATAACGAATGGGGCATCTTATATTTAGTGCCTACACCGATAGGTAATTTAGAAGATATGACCTATCGGGCAGTTCGTATCTTAGGTGAAGTAGATGCTATCGCTGCCGAAGATACACGCCATACAGGCATATTATTAAAACATTTTGACATTAAGAAGCCTTTGATTTCTTATCATGAACATAATAAGGACGAAAAAGGTGCTTATATTATAGAGCTTTTGTTAGAAGGCCAGTCTATTGCTTGCGTTAGTGATGCAGGCATGCCGGCTATATCTGATCCAGGGGCTGACCTAGTAATAAAAGCGATTGAAGCAGGTATAACGGTGGTACCACTGCCAGGTGCTAATGCGGCATTAACAGCGCTTATTGCATCAGGCTTAGATACTAAATCCTTTGCTTTTGCCGGATTCTTACCTAAACGGGGCAAACATCGGGTTGAAGAACTACAGCGACTTTCACAAGTAACGGGAACCTTGATGTTTTATGAAGCACCTCATCGTTTGCAAGAGGTCTTACAAGATATGTATGAAGCCTTTGGCAATCGATCTATCACGGTGGCAAG
>JAWERH010000027.1:1469-23841 GCA_032482215.1 Veillonella sp.
ATGCTGTACAAGCCCTTGTAGAAACAGGGATACCTAAAAAAGAAGCAATTCGCCAGGTGGCAAAGCGTTTTAACGTTTCCCGCCGGGATGTATATAATATTGTAGAATGTTAAACCTTCCCATTCGAAGGTTAGAAGGAGGCTCATCATGGGAGACACAAAAAAAACGTATTATATTACGACACCAATTTATTATCCAAGTGCTAAGTTGCACATTGGACATACGTATTGTACATCTGTAGCTGATACAATCGCTCGATTCAAGCGTTTGGCTGGTTATGATGTACGTTTCTTGACTGGTTCTGATGAACATGGTCAAAAAATTCAACGTGCTGCAGAAGCGCAAGGTATTACACCTCTTGAATACACTACGAATATCGTAAATGGCTTTAAGGCATTATGGGAAAAGATGCATATCTCTAACGATGACTTCCTTTACAAAAGCTTATGAAAAAGGCGATATTTACAAGGCTGAATATGAAGGTTGGTACTGTACACCGTGCGAAACATTCTGGACTGAGCAAAAACTTGGTGAAAATCATACATGCCCAGATTGTGGCCGCCCTGTAGAGAAGGTTAAAGAGGAAAGCTACTTCTTTAAACTCGCTAAATATACAGATCAATGGTTGAAATTTATCGAAGAAAACCCTGATTTTATTCAACCTGAATCTCGTCGTAACGAGATGATTCAATTCGTAAAACAAGGTCTTGAAGACTTGGCTGTTTCTCGTACATCCTTTGACTGGGGTATCAAGGTACCATTCGATCCTAAACATGTTGTATATGTTTGGTTCGATGCATTAGTGAACTATATTAGTGCACTCTCTCCATTTGATGGGGATGGCGAATTATACAAAAAATACTGGCCAGCAGATCTTCACTTAGTAGGTAAGGAAATCGTACGTTTCCATACAATTATTTGGCCTATGATGCTCATGAGTCTTGAATTGCCATTACCTAAAAAGGTATTTGGCCACGGTTGGATGATTGTTGACGGCACTAAAATGAGTAAATCCTTAGGTAATGTTATCGATCCTATTCCATTGATCGATACATATGGGGCAGATTCCTTGCGTTATTATTTATTGAGTGAAATTACGCTCGGTAATGATGGTAACTTTACATTGCCTAACTTTGTTACAAAAATCAATGCGGACTTATCTAATGACTTAGGGAATTTGTTGAACCGTACCATTGCGATGATTGAAAAATACCATGGTGGTGTGATTACAAAATGCGATGATATGGATGATTTGGACCGCGATGTATCTACACTAGCTGTTCAAACTGCAAAAGACTTTGAAGCAGCTATGGAAAATATGGAGCTTAATAAAGCGATTAAATCCGTATGGGCCTTTATTGGTCGCATGAATAAATACATTGATGAAACAATGCCTTGGGTATTGGCTAAATCTGAAGATGCTCATGATAAAGCGCGCTTGCAATCTGCTATGTATCACTTAGCAGAAGCATTGCGTATCATTGCAATCTTAGTAAGCCCTGTTATCCCTGTGGGTGCTCCAAAAATCTGGGACCAATTAGGACTTGTAGGCTTTACAGATGCTACTCTTGAGGATGCAAAAGTTTGGGGCTTAATTCCAACAGGTACAAAGGTTGTAAAAGGTGATCCTATTTATCCACGTTTTGAAATTCCTGAAATGGTAGAAGTTGTTGTGGAAGAGACGGTTGAAGAAGCTGTAGACACATCTAATATTCCACCATTAAAAGAAAATATTACGTACGATGATTTTGAAAAATTAGATCTTCGTGTAGCAAAAGTTGTAAGCTGTGAAAAGGTTCCTAAGTCCAAGAAATTATTGAAATTCGTATTGGATATCGGTATTGAAGAACGCACAGTATTAAGCGGTATCTCTCAATATTATGAACCAGAAACTATGGTTGGTAAAAAGGTAATTTACTTGGCTAACTTGGCTCCTAAGAAGATGATGGGCATTGAGTCTTATGGCATGATTCTATCTGCATCTGATTGGGAAGAACATTTAGAGGTAACAAATATCGAATCTTTACCAGCAGGAAGTGTGGTTAAATAATGAAGCTCTTTGATTCACATGCTCATGTAAATGACGGTCGTTTTGATAACGACCGTAATGAGATGTTACAAGCTTGCTTTGATGCAGGCGTAGAATATATTATGATTCCAGGGGTCGACCGAGGTACTGTTGAATCAGGACTAGCTTTGGCGGAACAGTATGATTGTTTATATGCCGCTGTAGGTACACATCCTCATGAGTCTAAAGATTTTACAGAAGAAGACTATGAGTTCTATAAGGATCAAGCTCTTAATAATGATAAGGTGCGAGCTATCGGTGAGATTGGATTAGATTATTACTATGATTTTTCTGACCGTGAAACACAGAAACGCATATTCATTCGTCAACTAGAGCTTGCTCGTGAAGTAGATTTACCAATTATCATTCATGACCGCGATGCACATGGCGATATTATGAATATCTTGCGCAATGAAGGTAAGGATAATTGGGGTATTTTCCATTGTTATTCTGGTAGCTGGGAAATGGCAAAAGAAGCTATTAAATTAGGATTCTACATATCCTTTGCGGGCCCTGTGGTATTCCCTAAATCTACAAACCTTAAAGAAGTGGCTAAACAAGTACCATTAGATCGAATTCTTATTGAAACAGACTCACCATATTTGACACCACCACCATTTAGAGGCCGTCGCAATGACCCAAGCAAGACTCAGTTTGTAGCAGAGGAAATTGCTGGCCTTAAAGGTATGGATGTAGATGAGTTCTGTGAGATTACCTATAATAATGGTAAACGTGTATTTGGTATTGAATAATTTTGATGTTAGTCAATATAAATACTAGTAAATAAAATATTGTAAATGTCTAATGGCATTGTTCTAATTCTTAGGATATCTATTCAGAATCATTAGAATCATAAATTATAAAACGCGATTCTCCCTTAGCGGTGAGAATCGCGTTTTTCTATGGTATACTAAAGTATATTCATACTGAACTATAGTAAGTCGAGGTTAGTAGCATGAAACGTATTGCATTTATAGATTTAGGATCCAACTCCGTTCGTTTTGTTATCTATGAGATTTCTAAGACCGGTAGTTATCGTCTCATATATCAAGAAAAAGAGAGTGTCCGCTTAAGTGAAAATATGTGGGGCACTCATGAGTTAACAAAAGAGGCAATGGAGCGCTCTCTGCGTGCTCTAAAAGGCTTTGTTCATATGGCTGACGCTATGGAGGTAGATACCATAAAAGCTGTTGCTACGGCTGCAGTACGTCTAGCTAAAAATGGGGATGCTTTTATTAAAGCCGTAAAAGAACGAACAGGTCTAGATTTAGAATGTATTGCTGGTGAAGAAGAGGCGCGCCTTGGATTCCTTGGGGTTATCAACACGATTGGCCTTAAAGATTTTATTATTTTTGACTTAGGCGGTGCTAGTACAGAGGTAACGCTAGTAAAAAATCGACATATTGTGAAAGCTGTTAGTCTACCTATAGGGGCACTTACCTTAACTGGAACCTATCAAAAGGGCGATGAGTATACCCCTAAAGAACTAGAAAAAATGACGAAGGCTGTAAAGAAAACCATTAAGGAACATTATTGGCTTCATAATGTGAAGCTTCCTCTATTAGGTATTGGCGGTACAGCTCGTAATATTGCAAAAATAGATCAACGTAAGTTATCATATCCCATTACGAAACTACATAACTATGAGTTACCATATCATAGATTTCACGAAATCTTAGAAGATGTAAAAGGTAAATCCTTAGAGGCCCGTAAAAAAATTAGTGGCTTATCATCGGAACGTGCAGATATTATTATTGCAGGACTCACCATAGTGGATGAGCTGTTTAACTATGTAAATGCTAAGACCCTTGTTGTAGGCGGTTGTGGTTTGCGTGAAGGTTTATTCTACGATTATTACGGTGAGTACTATTTAGGCGGAAATTCTATAATCGATGATATTCTAGTTCATTCTGCAGAGAATGTACTATTAGGTATGACAAAGCATGAGCTCGTGCATGCTAAGTATATTACGAAATTAGCTACTACTTTATATGATGCATTAGAGCCACTCCATAAGGCCGATAAGAATTTTAGACGATGTTTGATTGCAGCGGGACTGTTGCATGATATAGGTAAACGAGTTAATTATTATAGTCATGCTCGTCATGGCTGCTATATGCTCGTCAATAGTAATTTATATGGGATTTCTCATGTTGAACAGGCGTTTAGTGCATTCTTAGTCATGAATTCTCATGGATTGACGCCAAAGGAATATAAGAATTTCTTATATGGTAAATTGTTAGATCAAGAACAACGCTCATTAGGTCAAAAGCTTTCTATTATTTTAGCGATTGCAGAGGCTCTTGATGAAAGCCATGAACAATTTATCAAACAGTTAGAGGTAAATATTAAATACACTAGTGTAGTCATAAAAGTGTTCTATTTAGAAGGACGCGATGTGAGTGTCACTAGAACGGCGGTAGAAAAACTTTCAAAATCATTTAAAAAAGAATTCGAGAAATCCTTAGAAATAGAATGGCATGAATCTCGTAAGGAGGCATAATGGCATTACCAAAAACATTACGATATGCAGTACTACATGTGGGATCCAGTAGCATGAGTATTACCATATTAGAATATAAAGGCATAGATGATGTACGTGTTATAGATTATGCGGCGCGGGAGGTAACCTTTGGGGAAGAATTATTTCAAACATCTCGCTTGAGCTTTAAAACAATTGAAGAAATCTGTCATATTTTAAAAGGTTATAAGCAATTAATGGCAGATTATGGCGTGAGTCGTTCTAAACTATATGGTACGACCGTAATACGCGAAGCCGCTAATCGTCGTAGTATTCTAGATCAAATCTATATTCAAACGGGGATGCGCGTTGAGGTCATCGATATGCCGAAAGAGGTATATTACAAATATGCTTTGCTATATTACAAGATGACGCATCAATATAAACTGACAGATCCTACTAAGGCAACATTATTCTTGGATATTACATCTGGTGGGGTAGGCTTAACGGTTTGGCGTGGTGAGAATTTATTGTTCCAACGCAATATGCATAGTGGGTCCTTACGGGTTATGGAGTCATTTAATCGAAATCAACGATCTTCCATATCATTCCCAAGGGCTATTACAGAATACTTACATCGTATGATTGGCCCCCTTCGTGAAGAATTACAAACTTTCAATATTAATAGTATCGTCTTATCTGGTGATGAGACGCAATATATGACTCATTTAATGGGACAAGAAAATAATAAAGAAGACATTATTACTATTGAGCCAGAACGATTTAAAGGGCTTATCAATTCTTTTGACGGTGTGACAGCTACCAAGTTGATGAATCGTTATAAATTACCTGAATATAAGGCCAATATTTTAATGCCTACCATGATTTTATTTAATGAAATCATTACGGCCATAGAGCCTAAATCATTAATTTTCAGTAGCTTTTCATTCTCTCAAGGCATTAGTTGGTTCTACGGTGTGGAAACGGAGAATAATCCATTTATGTATCAATTGCGCGAACAGAATGCACAGTTAGCTCGTGCAGTTGCTGCAAGATATCATACAGACCGAATTCATGATGCCGAGGTAGAGCGATTTAGCTCCTTATTCTGTAAAGCATTGCGACATAAAGGTTTACCAGAACGGTGGGGCTATCTATGTCGTATTGCAGCCATTCTTTGTTCTGTAGGCAAGTTCGTTAATTTACGAAATCATGGAGAGCATGCGTATCACATTGTAATGGGGACAGATATATTTGGCCTTTCAGAAGAAGAAAAACAAGTAGTTGCTAATGTTGTGTATTACCACTACAAGGGAACTCCAAATGATGACGATGCGTATTTCAATGCATTAACAGAATTACAAAAAATTCAGGTTACAAAGCTAGTAGCAATTATTCGTGTTGCTTGTGCACTCGACTATATGTATTCTGTCGTACTAATGAGGATATCTCCTTAGAATGGTGGACCTTTAATCGAGATTCTGAATACTTTACAGAGGTATTTGGTATGGAAATCGTACTAGTAAGGGGAGGGGATCGTCATGTTCAATAATGCAAAGTATTATTTTAACCGTGAATTGTCTTGGTTAAAGTTTAATCAGCGCGTACTATTAGAGTCTATTGATACAAATACTCCTTTATTAGAACGACTCCGATTTATTGCCATTGCTAGCTCTAATTTAGATGAGTTCTTTATGATTCGCGTAGCTGGTTTACGCCATCAAGTTGTGAATGGCATTGTTAAGTACGATGCTGCTCATATGGATGCTAAGGCACAGTTAAAGGCCATTGATGAGTCTGTACAACGACTCGTTTCTATGCAAAGTACATATTTAAACAATGTGCTAACTGAACTTGAAAACTACGGTTTCTTCTTTACTAATCCGGATCTACTCGATGTAAAATCAAAAGCTTGGTTACGTCATTACTTTGAGGAACATATCTATCCTGTTGTAACGCCATTAGCCGTTGACTCTGGTCATCCATTCCCATTTTTAACAAATCATACCATCAATGCTATTGTGCGTATCTTTCAAATACAACCAGATGGTACTAAGGATTATAAGATTGCTATCTTGCCAATTCCATCTGTACTCGATCGTATTATTGAAATCCCAAGTCGAGGGAATAAGGAACATCGATTCGTTTACCTAGAGGACGTCATTACATATTACGCAAATCAGTTTTTCCAAGGTTATGGCATCGAAGATTATATGGTATTTCGAATTACTCGTGATGCGGATTTAGAAATCGATGAAGAAGAAGCCACAGATTTGCTATCGGAAGTAGAGGCATCTTTGCGTCGTCGCCGTCGTGGTGATGCAGTACGATTAGAGGTGTGCGGTGAGGTAAAGGATAACTTATTAGACTTTGTGCTTACCAGTGTTGAATTAGAGCCAAAGGATGTATACCGTATAGATGGTCATCTTGATTGTCGTATGTACTTTAATTTCTGTAACTATCCAGGCCTTGACCAGCTTCGTTATGTACCATTTGAACCTAAAATACCTAGTGAATTAGTTAATCATGAAGGTGAAAGTCTATTTTCTGTTATTGGAAAACAAGATCTTTTCGTCCACCATCCTTTTGAGTCTTTTGCTGTAGTAGAACAATTTATTGCACAAGCAGCTACAGATCCAGATGTGCTCGCTATTAAACAAACTTTATATCGCGTAAGTGGGGATTCTCCAATTATTGCATCCTTGATTAAGGCTGCGGATAATGGGAAGCAAGTAACCGTACTTATGGAGGTTAAAGCACGCTTTGATGAAGAGAATAATATCCATATGGCACGCCGCTTAGAAAAGGCAGGTTGTCATGTAATTTATGGTTTGAAAGGTCTTAAAACTCATTCTAAGATTACCATGGTTGTGCGTAGAGAGGATGCAGGTATTAGACGTTACGTTCATTTAGCTACAGGTAACTATAATGGTAAGACGGCTCGAATGTATACGGACTGTGGCATATTTACGTGTAACGATGAATATGGCGATGATGCATCTCGTTTCTTTAATTTAATTTCTGGCTATTCCGATCCTCCAATTTGGAATAAATTTATTGTAGCCCCTTTAAATTTGCGGGAAAAAATAATGGAATTAATTGACCGTGAAATAGAATTCGCTAAACAAGGCGAAGAAGCATATATTATTGGTAAAATGAATTCCTTGCTTGATAAAGAAGTTATTGCTAAATTATATGAAGCCTCTACTGCAGGTGTTCACATAGATCTTATAGTTCGTGGTATTTGTACACTAAGACCTGGTATTGCCGGTGTCAGCGATAATATAACGGTACGTTCAGTGGTAGGACGGTTCTTGGAACATCATCGTTTATTCTATTTCCGAAATGGGGGAAATGAAAGTCTATTCTTATCTAGTGCAGACTGGATGCCAAGAAATTTAAATGAACGTGTAGAACTTATGATTCCTATTGAAGATAAACGACATAAGGAGCGCGTTAAAGCTATATTGGATTTATATTTAGAAGATACCTTAAAAGCTCATATTATGAGAGCCGATGGTTCATATCGTAAAATTAATGATCGAGAACATCCAATTTCTGCTCAAGAAGAACTTATGAAAGAGGCTATTGCCCATGAGCATAAGGAGTCAATGACCGTAATTGAGCGTTTACAACCAATGTTTAAGATGAATAAATAATGAAATTCACACGTAGTGTTGAATGATGAATTTTATTACATTTTCATAATAGTGAAAAAGCCTGTTTTTACAGGCTTTTTTACATGTATGTATATTTAAAAATGAGATAAAAATGAAGTTTTGCGATGTGTAGAAAAAATTGGTAACAATTTAAAAACACATAAAAATACAATTTATATTATAAAAAAAACTAACATACTATATATAGTAGTGGTATCGTATATATGTACACAATTCGGAATATATTGTATAGTATTGAAAAATATCAATATGTACGTATACAGTGGACTTTTACAAAAAATATAGAAAATAAAATAACGTAAAACTCAGTATTTACAAGTACTTACGCACTATTGTTAACCTATAGAGTTTGACAGGTTATATCTATCTGTAGTAGAATAGTTACATTACAGGAGGGATTACAATATGAGAATTCATAAGACACACAAACGATATATTTCGTCTGTTGTTGCAGGATTGATTGTAACAGCTGTAACTATGACAGGTTTTTCTTATAATGATAAAACCGTAACCGTTATGGTAGATGGTGCAGCACACACTGTTAGAACACATTTAAATTCTAACGAAGGTATCGTACGCGATGCTGGGGTTAAATTAAATCCAAATGATAAAGTTATTTCCAGCTCAGCATCTGTTCAAAATGGTACAACATTAACTGTTGTACGTGCCATTCCAGTTTATGTAACTGTTAATGGTAAGACTAGAGCTGTTTTCACTACAGAAACAACTGCACAAGGCGTTGCTAATGAACTTGGTTTTAAAATGCCTAATTATGCTGTAGTAGGCGATGCAAATGGTTCTGTATTAAGTGGTACACATATTACAATTGCACAAGTAACAAGCCGATCCTTGTCTACAGTAGATCAAGAAATTGCTATTCAAGTAATTCGTCAAAAAGATGATACAATGGCACAAGGTGAAGAAGAGGTTGTTCAAGTTGGCCAACCTGGTTTAGAACGAGTGCAACGTGAAACATTATATAGTAATGGTACGGTTATTAAAACAAATGACGTATCTAAAGTGACACAACGCGAAATGGTACCTACTATTATTAAAGAAGGTACTCGTGAAGTGACTACATCTCGTAATATTGCTGGACGTTCATCTCGCGCTATCGTAATGGAAGCTTCTGCTTACCTTGCTGGCGATGGTGATGGCGCTGGTATTACAGCTACTGGTGTACCTGCAGTACGTGGTATTGCAGCTGTTGACCCAGATGTTATTCCATTAGGCACACGTTTATTTATTCCTGGTTACGGTGAAGCTATTGCAGCCGATACAGGCGGTGCTATTGTGGGTAATAAAATTGACCTTGTAATGGACTCTTATGGTGAGGCTATGGACTTTGGTCGCCAAGACGTTACAGTATACGTATTGGACTAATATAATAATTTAGAGGATATATCTAATAGATATATCCTCTTTTTATTTGGTTTATATAGTTACCGTTTACTTAGTAAATATGTATCATAATATATTATACTTAGTAAGCAATAATTATGTATACTAAAAGGACGCCTTATGATTAAGGCGTCCTTTTTTAGTCTTCAATATATGGAATTAGATATTCGTATTTTGTACCTTTTAATTCATCTTTAGGGATAAATCGTAAGGCAGATCCATTGATACAGTAGCGAAGTGATCCATTAGGTCCATCTTCAAATACATGGCCTAAATGAGCATTACCAATGCGGCTGCGCACTTCGATACGATTCATGCCATGAGAGTCATCTTGATAATATTTAATAACATCCTTCGCAAGTGGCTTTGTGAAACTTGGCCAACCACAGTGAGATTCAAATTTATGAGCAGAAACGAAGAGGGGCTCTCCTGTAGTAATATCTACGTAAAGGCCTGCTTTGAATTCATCAGTTAGCTCATGGCTGAAAGGCGCATCTGTAGCAGAGTTTTGTGTAACTTCGAACTCTTGCGGAGATAAAGCCTTAAGATCTTCTTCGGAAGGCTTGTTATATGCGTTGTCATCTATAAGTGGTTCATTGGATAGGCCTAGTGGAATATGACAATAGCCATTAGGATTTTTATCTAAGTAATCTTGGTGATACTCCTCGGCAGAGTAGTAGTTTGATAGAGGTAATACTTCAATGGCAAATGGCTTACCTTCGAAGGATTGGGCACGAGCCAAGGTACTTTCAATAATAGTTTTGTCGGCTTTATCTATATAGTAAATACCAGTTCGATATTGAATACCTACGTCACCACCTTGTTTATTAACACTGAATGGATCAATGGCGCGTAAAAAGTATTGAATTAAGTGATCTAAGGAGAGTACGTCCGCATCGTATGTAACTTTTAGAGCTTCCACGTGACCACTATCATGACAGACATCTTCATAACTTGGATTTTCAGTAGGTCCATTAGCATAGCCTACTTCAGTGGAAATGACACCAGAGATTTTTCTGATATACCCTTGAAGGCCCCAGAAGCAACCGCCCCCTAAATATATGGTGTGTTCATTCATTTAATCACCCCAAACTTCATGAGCTATTTCTTTAACTAATGCAAGTTTCCACATTGAGGGGATAGGCAAAGTCTATCGAGTGGAATATATTTTGTAGCTTCTTTAATACGTTCTTTGATAACCTCTTTATCCTCTAATTCTGGACGTTTAGATGTAATAAGACCTAATACGACCTTTTTATTAGGAGACACTTCACGCAATGGTTCAAAGCCACCAGAGCGGTCATCATCAAATTCTAGATAGTATGCATCTACATTTTCTTTAGCGAATAGAATTGGTGCAACTGGTTCATAACCACCACTAGCAGCCCAAGTAGAGTTATAATTACCACGGCATACATGCGTTGTGAACGCCAAATCATGAGGGCGACCTTCAAGCGCTAAGTTGTTTAAGCGTAGGTACTTAGCTGTTTCGCCTTCAATAGTAACACTTTTATCTTTTTGGCGACCAGTCCAGTAAGCGTGGTCACAGCACATACCCCAAGTGCAATCATCAAATTGGATGTTGCGGCAACCTGCTTCATAGAGGTCTTTAATTACTTGACGGTATGCAGCAGCAATGTCTTGAATTAATTCTTCAAAATCAGGGTAGAAGGAGCGTGTTGTAATACCGTTATCCTCGCGGAATAATTCGGCTAAGAATTGGGATGGAGCAGGAATTGTTTGACGAGCTGTAGTATGTTCATCTTCAAATTGTTTTACAAATTTGAAATGTTCTACAAATGGATGGTTAGTACCTGTAATTTTACCAGTAAGGGCGAGGGAGCCTGGCGCTGTTTCTTGACCAACGAATTTGTAACCGTGTTCAAGTTCAATTTCTTTTACTCCATTGAATCCCCACATGAAATCTAAGTGCCAGTATGCACGGCGGAATTCACCATCAGTAATAACAGGAAGACCTGCAGCTTTTTGTTTTTGAATGAGGTCTGTAATAAGACGATCTTCAACAGCTGTTAGCTCTTCTCTTGTAATATTTCCTTTTGTAAAAGCTTCACGAGCTTCTTTTAATTCTGCTGGGCGTAGGAAAGAACCTACGATATCAAAATGAAATGGTGCTAATTGTTTGGACATATATAATCCTCCTTATATAAACGGTAAAACCGATAGATTCGATAGGTTTATTATAACTAAGGATGAGCATATATAAAAATATCAATATATTAATGTTGTATATAGTTTTAAGTTATATCAGAGAGTTATTTTTGCGCTTCAGTTATATCGAGATGTAAAAGTAATATAGTATCAACTCAGTTGTGGCATATCTTATTCTATCTTATGCTTTTCTTTGGTTTAGTTGTTAGCAGTTAGATTTCCTACATATATTAAAAAGCACTCTATAAATGAACTGTACCCCAAAAATTGGACACAATTTTTCGAGGTACAGTTCAAAATCGAGAGTGCTTTTATTCAAAGTTAAACTGTTATGTAGATCAGTTGAAATACAATCAAGAATCTTACAATATTATTTTTTTGTTTCAGGTAGTTTAATATGTCTACCGTAGTTGCCTACATACTGTTCTAAGGCTTGAATATATTCTTGCCCTAAACGGCTGCGGTGCATTTTGTTATTGGTAATGTAACCGATATGCATCAAACCTTCTTCGGCGAGAGGTACAGAAATAATATTTTCCCCATTTACTTCTTCATCGATGACACCACTAGATACGGTATATCCATCTAGACCAAGCAATAAACTAAAGAGGGAAGCTCTATCGCGTACACGAATATGTTTTGGTCGTACAACGGTACTAAAAATTTCTTCAGAGAAATAGAAGGAGTTGTGATCGCCTTGTTCAAAGGAGATATATGGATATTCCTCTAATTCGTCCATAGATACAACCTTTTTATTAGCTAGTGGATGGTTTTTGCCTATGAAAATATGTGGGTGTGCAGTAAATAACTCTGTAAATGTTAATTCATTAGTGTGAATTAATTTCTCCAGTACAGGTCTATTAAAATCATTATAGAAGAGTAAACCAATCTCACTCTTCATATGAGCTACGTCATCGATGATTTCATAGGTTTGAGTTTCTCGTAAGGATACATCATATTGATCGATGCCTGCGCCTTTTAAAAGCTCTACAAAGGCGTTAACCGCAAAGGAGTAATGTTGCGTAGAAACAGAGAATTGTTTTTTACCACCGCTTTGGCTTTTATATTGCTCTTCCAATAAAGCGGCTTGCTCTAGTACTTGGCGTGCATAGCCGAGGAAACGTTCCCCTTCTTTAGAAACAGTAATCCCTTTATTGGTACGGTCGAAAATGGTAATGCCCATTTCCTTTTCCAATTCCTTAATAGCCTTTGTTAGACTTGGTTGAGACACGAAGAGTCTCTTAGCAGCTTCACTAATACTGCCTATATTTGCAATTGTTGTGACATACTTTAATTGTTGTAAGGTCATAATGGCCTCCTTTTATATATTACACTACCTATACTACTCGATTATAAGTATTTAAGCAATGTTATATATATGTTACAATGTACTAATAGAATAAAGGAGGACCTATGCTTAAACAAGTCATCGTAGTAGAAGGAAAATCTGATATACAACGTATTGCACAAGCCGTAGAAGCAGACTGTATTGCTACAGAGGGTTTTACACTTCGTAAAGGTGTTATTGATATGATTCGTGTAGCTTATGAAAAGCGAGGTATTATCATATTAACCGATCCTGATACAGCAGGGGAGAGAATTCGTCGTGTATTAACAAAAAAATTCCCTAATGCACAGCATGCTTTTGTCCCTCGTGATGAAGCGTTTGCAAATGATGATATTGGCATAGAACAAGCATCTCCAGAATCCATTAGAAAGGCTTTATCCACATTACATGTAGAATCCTTGGAATCATCTAACGAATTTTCTATGGTAGATCTAGTTCGTCAGGGGTTATCAGGTATGCCTGATAGTGCTGCTCGCCGTGCGGTTATTGGGGCTAAGTTAGGCATTGGTTATGGCAATGGGAAACAGTTTTTATACCGTTTAAATCACTATGGTATAAGTCGAGATGCTTTTGAAGAGGCTGTAAATAGTTAAAATAGGAGTTAAGATGTTAGAATCAGTAATTGCAAGCCCTGAAGTAGTACATTATATATGTAAACGCTTCGATATTAAAATGAGTAAGAAATTAGGGCAGAACTTTCTTATTAAGAGAGGTATTGTAGACGAAATTGTACATGCTGCGGAATTGACACCTGGTGAACCTGTACTAGAGGTAGGTCCTGGTATTGGCACATTGACACAGGGGTTAGCACAAAGTGGTGCTGATGTAACGGCCATTGAGTTAGACCGTCGCTTATTAGAGGTTCTAGATACTACATTGGCTTCCTATGACAATGTACGTATTGTCCATGGGGATGTGTTGAAACTCGATGTGCCAACCATTATGAACCATAAACCATTTAAAGTGGTTGCTAATTTGCCATACTATATTACAACACCTATTATTATGTCTCTATTGGAAAGTAAATTACCCATAGAACGCCTTGTTGTAATGGTGCAAAAAGAGGTGGCCTTGCGTATGGTGGCTAAGCCAGGTACAAAGGATTATGGTGCATTGTCTGTAGCTGTACAGTACTATACTGAGCCTGATATTGTACTTGATGTACCGCCTAAATCTTTCTTACCGGCTCCAGCTGTAACGAGCTCTGTTATTCGTTGTGTATTGCGTGACAAGCCTCCTGTTGATGTTATTGATGAGAAACTATTCTTCCGAGTGGTGAAAGCTGGTTTTGCACAACGACGGAAAACATTTGCTAATACAATGAAAACAACGGGATTATCAAAAGATAGAATCGAAGAGCTATTAGCAAAAGCCAATATCGATGGGCAACGAAGAGGGGAGACTTTTACCCTTCAAGAGTTTGCTGATGTAGCCAATGCATGGGCGGCCTTAATTAAATAGAATAATGTAAAAAGAGCTTATTAGATTGATACCATATCATTCTAATAAGCTCTTTTCATAAAAAAAGGACCCGAATGGGTCCTTTTTATTTAGTAAAGAATACCAGCCATTGTTGTAATGAGGAAAGCATTTGCAAAGTCGATTAAGAATGCACCTACCAAGGAAACTACGAGCCATGCACGAGGGGATGGACCGTGTTTACTAGCCAAGGATAACATGTTAACCAAAGCATTTGGTGTAGCACCTAAACCGAAGCCGATAGCGCCAGCGCCAAGCATAACGGAGTCGTAGTTGCGACCAAAGATAAGGTAGATAAGGTATGCAAATACACAGATAAGTGCCATTTGTGCTACCAAGATTGTAATAAGTGGTAAAGCAAGATCGATTAATTGAACTAGTTTCAAGCTATTAATAGCCATAGTTACGAATAGAGATAATGCTACATTAGATACTGCATCAAGCGCTGCATCGTTGATTTTGTAAGCTTTTGTGAAGTCACCGACGTTACGGATTACAGCTGCACAAATCATTGCGCCGATATATGCAGGAAGTGGGGTTAAGATAGACAAACCAGCACTTACGATAGTACCGATACCTAGAGCAAGGCCAATCCACATACAGATTGTTAAAAGGTCATGTCGATGCCTTCATCTTCCATTAACTCAGGATTTTCGTAAGGTGTTTTAACTTTGTGCATTTTAATAATGCGTTCACCTACAGGAGCACCGAGAATTGTACCAGCTACCATGCCGAATGTTGCGGCTGCAACCGCTGCGGATGCTGTACCAGGGATACCAAGCAATTGTTCGTAATATGGGCCGAAGGCGCCAGCAGTACCAAGACCACCAATCATGGATACGGAACCAGCCATAATACCGATGATTGGTTCAATACCTAAAGCTTTAGCAATCATAATACCTGCTGTATTTTGTACAACAATCCATACTGCACAAGCGAGGAAGAAGAAGATAATGAAGATACCGCCTTTTTTGAGGACTTTCAAAGAAGCCATCAAACCGATAGTGGTAAAGAAGGCAAGCATTAAGAATGTTTGTAGGGAACCTTCAAAGGTAATGTTCAAAATCTTGTAGTAAGAAAGAATGGCAGTTAAGAATGCAAATGGCAAAGCCCCTACAGCTGGTGCAGGCATACACATACGTTGTAAGAACTTGGAATGCTTGTTAATCCAAGTACCAATGAATAACGTGATTACAGCGAGGCCTACAGTTTGAATCATGGACAGTTTCAAGGTCCATACATCGTTGACTAACGCTAAGTCAATAAGTGGCATAAAATCACTCCTTTAAAATAAAAAATAAAACTTATATTTTATGGTATCATGAATGGTCGAAAAAACTATAGAATATATAAGGCATAATAATTATATATTATTTATTTTCAACACTCACAACAACAGTAAAACCATTAGGTTTTATATATCTATATTAGATATATATCTATTTATAATATATTTATATTATATACAAAAATACGAGAAAGTAATAGTATAAATCACTTCTCTACATAATCATACTATATGTATTCGACTAAATTCTGTGATTTTCCTGCCTATTATAAAAAAATAAACTGGAATATATTTCTAATTTTTATATATTGAGAAATATATTCCAGTTGTTATTATCTGAGGATTTATAGTGTGCTTAACTATTGAGGTTTGCAGTTAAGCCACTGTCTGCTACATAGTACATCTCGCATTTAGAAGTGCGAAGTATAGATTTAGAAAGATAAGCTATAAATGCCAATACTATAGTTCGTGATGAAGTTTTGGGGTTGTTAAGAATGTAACATCAGGATTACGCTCTTGAACCCAACCCATTTGCCATTCATTGGAGATAAGCACTACAGTACGATCGCGATTATCCTTAACAATCATCGCATTATCTACACCTTTTAAAGACGCAATATCTACTTCACCATCAATCCAACGGGCAACACTGTATGGCAATGTATTATTTAATAAATCAACACCATATTCATTTTTTAAACGGTATTCTAAAACTTCAAATTGAAGCATACCTACGGCACCAACTACGAAGGAGTCGAGGGCACCTGGTTGTTCAAAGATTTGAACTGCACCTTCTTGAGCCAATTGTGTCATGCCTTTTTGGAATTGCTTACGCTTCATAGTATCTTTTGGAGATACGCGGGCGAAGAATTCTGGTGGGAACACAGGGAAGTCACCAAATGTTACCTTGTGTTTTTGTGCACATAGTGTATCACCTACGCCCATTGTGCCAGCATCGAAGACACCGATAATATCACCGGGATATGCATCTTCTACGATGGTACGTTCGGTAGCCAAGAATTGTTGAGGCTGAGACAAGCGAATCGTTTTGTTAGATTGGCGATGCAATACGGACATACCCTTTTCGAATTTACCAGAGCAGATACGCATAAATACGATGCGGTCATGGTGATTAGGGTCCATATTCGCTTGAATTTTAAATACTAAAGCGGAGAAGTCTTCGCTCGTAGGTTGCACCATTTCTTCCACGGCTTGTCGTGGAGCAGGGGATGGAGCTAGTTCTAAGAATTTTTCTAAGAATGGTTTTACCCCAAAGTTAGTCATAGCAGAACCGAAGAACATTGGCGTTAATTCGCCTGCACGAACTTTATCAAAATCGAATGGATCGCCAGCAACGTCTAATAATTCGATATCATCAAGCAATGCTTGATATACATCGTCACCTAATAATTCTTTCATACGAGGATCAGCCAAAGCACCTTTTTCAGAGGCTAGCTTTTCTTGACCATGTGTTTCGTCTTTTGCGAAGAGCTCGATAGTTTCGTGTTCTCTATCGTATACGCCTTTGTATTCACCGTTGATACCAATTGGCCAGTTCATAGGGCATGTACGAATGCCAAGAACGTTTTCGATTTCTTCCATCAAGTCAAATGGGCTGCGACCGAAATGGTCAATTTTATTTACAAAGGTAAAGATAGGAATACCGCGTTCTTTAGATACGGCAAATAGTTTTTTCGTTTGTGCTTCGACACCTTTTGCAACGTCGATAAGCATGACAGCGCTATCGGCAGCCATCAATGTACGGTATGTATCTTCAGAGAAGTCTTGGTGACCAGGGGTATCGAGGATGTTGACACGACAGCCATCGTAGTCGAATTGCAATACGGAACTCGTTACGGAGATACCACGTTGTTTTTCGATTTCCATCCAGTCAGATACGGCGTGTTTTGCTGTTTTACGAGATTTAACTGACCCCGCCAAGTGAATGGCACCACCGTATAAAAGTAGTTTTTCTGTTAATGTAGTTTTACCCGCATCCGGGTGAGATATGATAGCAAACGTACGCCGACGTTGCACTTCTTCAAAAAATGTCATAGTTCACCTCTATTGTTTCGTTTGTGAAAGTCTTATTTTAATATATCATCTTCACACCATTTATATCTTTAAAATTATACATGATTTTGGTAGTTATGACCACTAAATTGTAGTATAATGAGATTTCAAAGAGCGGCTTGGGGAATAGCCGTTATTTTATGTTAAGGAGGGGGACCATGAGGTTATTTATTGCGGAAAAGCCATCCATGGCTCGCGAAATTAGTAAATGCTTGCCAGAAAACAAGAATATCCAAAAACGGAATGGCTATTTTATCCAAGGTGATGATGTGGTGACTTGGGTTGTAGGGCACGTATTACATCAAGCAGAACCTGGTGATTACGATGATAAATATATCCGCTGGCGCCCTCAAGATTTACCTATTGTGCCTGATGAGTGGAAATTACTCGTTACGGATAGTAGTCGTCAACAGTTTGAGACTGTAAAAGAATTAATCGGTAAAGCGGACATTATCGTCAACGCAGGTGACCCGGACAGGGAAGGTCAATTGTTGGTTGATGAAGTATTATATTATGTAGGAAATACAAAACCTGTACAACGTATCTTGCTAAATGCATTGGACGAAAAATCTGTTCGTGCCGCATTAAATGATCTACGGGATAATAAAGACTTTCACAATCTATATCAATCTGCATTGGCTAGAGCACGTGCAGACTGGCTTATTGGCATGAATTTATCTCGTGCCTATACATTGTCTGAACGTTATAAAGGTAATAAAGTAACATTACCTATCGGTCGTGTTAAGACTCCAACATTAGCCCTTGTGGTGCGCAGAGAGCGAGAACTAGCGGCATTTAAACCGGTCGATTATTTTACATTAAAGGTTTTATATAATCATCCAAATGGTGTATTCTGGGCTACGTGGCAGCCTACAGACGAACAAAAGGGGCTTGACCCAGATGGACGTCTTATTAATAAAGCCATAGCCGATGAATTAGTAGAGCGCTTACAGGCGGGGTCAGATGGAGTTATTAAAGCTGTTACAAAATCTAAAAAGAAAGATGTACAGCGTTTACCATTGTCTCTATCATCTTTGCAGGTATTAGCTGGTAAAGCTTTTTCCTATGATCCGCAAACTGTACTTGATACAGCACAGAAACTATATGAAAAGAAATTGACTACATACCCTCGTTCTGATTGTGAATATTTACCACCAAATCAATATGGTGACCGCAATGCAATTCTCAATAATTTACAGAATGCAGGAGATGAAAGACTAGCACAGTGGGCTACTGATGCAGACCGCTCCATTAAGAGCCGCGCTTGGAATGAAAAGAAGATTACAGCCCATCATGCTATAATTCCTACGACCGTAGCTTGTAATATAAATAGTTTGTCCCGTGAGGAACGCAATATTTACTTCCTCATTAGTCAGGCCTATATTGCTCAGTTTTATGGCGAACATATTTATGAGCAAACTAAAATCGTCGTGGAGCAATGCAAAGAAGAGTTTGTTGCCAATGGCCGTGTAGTTATAGACGAAGGATGGAAATTACTTTATAAACGACAAAAGTCTAAATCTGTGACAGATAATGATGAACCTGATTTAACTGATGAACGTGGTGCAGAAACAGACTCTAAAAAAGAGGCTATTGAAGAAACAGATCATTTGCCTGCGGTTAAGAAAAATGATTCTGTCCTTTACACGGATTCCTCTGTAGAGGCGAAGCAAACTAAGCCGCCTTCTCGCTTTACACCGTCTACGTTGTTACAAGCGATGAAGGAAATTCACAAGTTTGTAAAAAATGAAGACTTGAAAAAGCAATTAAAGGCTGTATCTGGTATTGGTACAGAGGCGACTCGTGCCAATATTATTGACGAACTTATCAGTCGTGGCTTTATGAAAACATCTGGTAAGAAGCAAGTTCTATCACCTACGGAAACGGGCTACCTTTTAGTAGATGCTTTGCCTGATGAATTGTTATATCCTGATGAAACGGCTGTATGGGAAGAACGTTTGGCCCTCATGAGCGAAGGGGAGGATACCTTAGATTCCTTCTTGTCTGATCAAGTTAAGTTTTTACAGTTGTTGATTGATAAGCTTGGCTTTGATAAACAGGTAAATTCTGGTCAAATGATGCCCAATGTAGTTCGCACTATAACGAATCAAAACCGGAAACGTCCGATGGATAATTCTGATGTAGATCTATCTTCTTTGCCGGTCTGTCCTAAGTGTAATAAGGGCAGAATGCAACAGCGTAATGGTAAATTTGGTGCTTTTTTAGGCTGTACTAATTATCCTGCTTGTAAACATACACAACCGGTTGAGGGTGATGTTTCAAAGGGTGAAAGTAATATCATTGTAGCTGACGAAGATAAACAATATAAATGTCCACGATGTAAAGAAGGGTATTTTGTTAAGCAAGAGGCGAGAGGACGTATTAACTGGGTTTGCAGTAATCGATCTCAATGCAAGACACAATGCTCCGATGTGAATGGAGTGCCAAGCATTTATGCTAATAAATAATAAGATGTATATTAGTTAAGAACATAAAAAGACGCGTACAGATGTTCTGTACGCGTCTTTAATTTTATCTGCGTTTACCACGACGTCCTGTTTGTGATGTGGACGTACGGCGTTGGCGTGTATTAGCACCTTTATGGCCACGAGCTTTATGAGCTTTAGCCTTTGTAGATTGATAGGAACTTGTAATCTTAGGTTTGCCAGATACTTTTGCACGTTTAGGTGCCGCACTTGCATTACCTTTAGTCTTAATTTGTCCATCTTTAGTGTATTTAGTAAGCGTTGCTTGGATGGCGCGCTCAATACGACGTAACCAAGATTCATCTTGCGGTGTAGCAAATGTAACAGCTACACCAGAGTTGCCTGCACGACCAGTACGGCCAATACGGTGGATATAGTAATCTACGTCGCGTGGTACGTCGTAGTTATAAACATGTGTAATGCCTTCGATGTCAATGCCGCGAGCCGCAATATCTGTAGCTACTAAGATTTGTGTTTTAGCTTTTGCGAAATCACGTAATATTTGAGTGCGTCGACCTTGTGTCAAATCGCCATGCATTTCAGCAATATTTAGGCCTGCTGCAGTTAACTCATAGGATAAGCGAACAGCACCTTCACGCTTATTACAGAACACAATTGCTAAGAATGGGTTGTCTTCTTCGATCATTTTGATGAGACGTTGCGTTTTTTCTTCTGTGTTCATCATGTATACGCGTTGATCGATAGATTCAAGTGTTACATGTTTACCCTCAGCTGTTACAGAAGCCGGTTTAGACATATACGCTTTTGCAAGATTTCTAATCTTATCAGGAATTGTTGCAGAGAATAGTAAAAGTTGTCTATTAGCATCTGTTTGACTAATGAGGTTTTCAATGTCCGGTAAGAATCCCATGTGAAGCATTTGGTCAGCTTCATCGAGTACGACACGACGAATACAATCTAGGTGAAGTGAACCACGCTTAGCATGACCTAATAGACGGCCAGGCGTACCTAAGATAACTTGAGGGCGACGTCCTAATTGTTGTAGCTGTGCTTCAATCGTTTTGCCACCGATAAGAGGGAGGATATCCACATTTAAAATGGTACCTATTTCTTTTGCTTCATCAGAAATTTGTTTTACTAGTTCTCGCGTAGGTGCAATGATAAGTACTTGTTCTTGATGCACATCTGTGTGAACCCGTTGAAGAATAGGTAATAAGAAGGCTAATGTTTTGCCTGTGCCTGTTTGAGCTTTTGCTATGACATCATTCCCTTTGAAAACTACAGGAATGGCTTGTTCTTGAATTGGAGTGGGCTCCTTGATACCTTGTTTTTGAAGGGCTTGAATGAGTTCATCGCAAACACCTAGAGATTTAAAAGATTTCATGGATCGTCCTTTCTATAATACATATTATATTAATTATACCTTATGCACCTAGTGGGGGCAAATAAATTGAAACTTTATATAAGGGGCTAATGTTATATGACACTATGGTAGGCCTGTAAAGTTAATTTGAAATAATTAAAAGTGCTATTAATTGATAACAAATTGAGAAATAACGATATATATGGATATTTATGAGAATAAAAAACATTAAAGTATTCATGTTTAAATAAAATTTTAATATTTAATTGAGAATGATTAAATTAATAATATTGATAATCTTAGTAGTGCTTCTTATTTGGTGGGGGCAATTATGATTTGTGTTGGTTCATAAAAATCTATACCCTATAAGGTTTATTTTGATTAATGATAAAATAATTCTCATATTTAATATGAGAAAAAAATATATATATGAGATATAAAAATACCACAAAAATGATAATAATTGTTGAAATTTCTAATAAGTTTGATATAATAATTTAAGATATTAATACGCATTATTATTTGGTGTGTTTAATATGAGGTTGTTAGGTACAATAATTAGGAGGTGTCGTATGGCTATCAAAAAGTTAAAAGA
>JAWERH010000028.1:0-7792 GCA_032482215.1 Veillonella sp.
GCACCTGCTACAGAGCTCATGGCGAAGGATGTAATCAAAGTCAACAATGCCAAAGGTTTACCTAACAAGAAATTGGCTATAGGATAACTCACAAGAGCACCGATAAGGCCGGTACCAATGATTTCGCCTAGAGCCGCCGCCCATAGAGCGTTATATTTCTTATATAAATAAGCCGATAACCAAGCGCCAATCATGCTGCCAGGAAAGGCTAAAGGAGAACCTAGTGCCAATACATTGCGTAAACAAGATGTACTAAAGGCAGCACCTACGGAAAATCTTGCCCCCACTACAACGGCTAAGATAACATTAATCATATGTTGAAACGGAAAAATACGAGCCGGCCCAACAGGAATTGATGTAGTAGATAATACTACACCTAAGGCCACACATATGCTAGCAATAATCAGTTTTTTCATAATACCTCCAAACATATAAAAACAAGACCACTCCAATGGAATGGTCTCGTAATAGTTTAGTATTATGTTGCACTCCACTTCCCTACGCCGGTATTATCTGGATCAGGTCTAGGGTTTTGAATGGTCAATCTCAGCAAAAGCACCCCTAGTGGCAATATATTTTTATACTCTAGTTATAACATCATTATTATACAATCTATGCAACAAAAGAATTGACGGTTTCCTATTAACCGCCTATAATGAAGCCATAACGGGGTGCTCACATGAGTGGGCTGAGAGTAAGCTAAAGCTTTAACCCATAACCTGATTTGGATAATGCCAACGTAGGGAACATAGAGGATTAATAGCCGAGTTCCTTTGAGCTCGGCTTTTTCTATGACTTCCTGGCAAGGAGGACGTATGAAAGACACACACATTACACAACCACAGTTCGCCATGATATGGTTTGGTGCCGCTCTATCTATAGCGGAAATTATGACAGGAACCTATCTGGCCCCCTTAGGGCTCACCCAAGGTCTATATGCCATCATACTGGGGCATATCATCGGCGGTATATTGCTCTTTGGAGCTGGTCTCATCGGTGGACGTTTACGGCAAGGCAGTATGAATACTACCGCCTTCAGCTTTGGCCCACTAGGGGCTAAAGGCTTTGCCTTTTTAAATATGCTTCAACTTATCGGCTGGACTAGCATCATGATCTACGATGCCATGCTAGCCTTACAAGAACTAGCACCTCTATCCCCTATAATTTGGACGATAGCTATTGGCGCGCTTGTCATCCTGTGGCTTTTCATCGGCCTCCACAATACGGGCTATATTCAAGCCATCGTATCTATTCTATTACTAGGGCTCACCCTCTACATGGGCGCTCACATGATATCGCAGTGGCCTAGTGAAGGTATCCTTCTAACTAGCGGAAACATGAGTTTCATCGCTGCCCTTGAGTTATCTATTGCTATGCCACTATCCTGGCTACCTCTCATCAGTGATTATACCCGTGAAAGTAAAAAACCTTTCTCCGCATCACTTACAAGTGCTACAATCTACACTGTAACAAGTATCGTTATGTACACCTTAGGTCTTAGCGCCGCAATCTTTGGCGGTGGCGACTCCATCATTACGATCATGATGAATGCAGGACTTGGCCTTGCAGGCCTCATCGTTATCATCTTCTCTACCGTTACTACAACCTTTATGGACGCTTACTCTGCAGGCGTATCTAGTACGACTATCTATAACGGTGCATCTAGTAAAGGCATCGCCGTCATCGTTACTGTCGTGGGCACTATTGCAGCTATTCTATATCCAATGGATGATATTACAGACTTCCTATACCTCATCGGCTCTGTATTTGCTCCGATGATTGCCATCTTATTGGCGGATTACTTTATCAATCGCCAACAGGTACAAACATTATCCGCTTATCTCGTACGAGGTCTTATTTGGGCGGTATCCGTTGGTTTATACCACTATATGTTATATAGTGAAAGCACAATAGGTGCTACATTACCAGCCTTTACAATGGCATTTGTCGTTACAGCTATCGTTGGATTTATAAGTAAAACAGCACACATATCAACAGAAATTAAATAGCATTAGCAAGTAACATCTATTATAAACGTACTAATTCAATACTAAAGATTAAAGATAATGGTAAATACACTGCTATCAACTATCTAAAAAGAAAACACCTTCACAATCCACCAGTAGGATTATGAAGGTGTTTTTATGTATCTCTTATTTAATTTTCATAGTTTTTTTCACTGCATCAAAACTATAAGATTTTAAAATAGTTCCCATTATTCAGAAATTGTAATGAGTCCGTTTTCACAGATCCAATGTCTATCCCCTACAGCTTCTACTTCGCTTTCATCATGTGTTACCCATACGCAAGGTACATCCCATTCGCGAATGATGGAAACGAGGTCTTCACGCACTTGTTTTCGTAAGTTCCAATCGAGTGCAGATAAAGGTTCATCAAGGAGCAGAATAGTCGGTTTTGAGTAGAGTGCACGGCCTAGTGCAACCCGTTGTTGCTCACCACCAGATAAGCTACCAGCCTTGGTATTACGATATTTCTCTAAACCCAAACGTTGTAACAAGGTATCACACATGTCAGGTGTGCCTCGTTTACTATAGGTAATATTATGTTCTACCGACAAGTGAGGAAATACAATATTGCCTTGCGGCATATAGCCTACTTGCCGTTTTTGTGCAGGCACCCATATCTTTTTATCTCGATCAACCCACGTCACTTCATCGTATTGAATACTGCCAGTAGTAGGTTTTACAAGCCCTGCTATGCATTTGATAAAGGTACTTTTACCACTACCAGATTGGCCAGTCAGCACAGTAATGCCAGAAGGAAGCGCCCCATCAGCTTTCACAGTCACAGAAGGTCTAGCTACAGTAAAGGAAAATGTAATCATAGAGCCTCCTAATTATTCTCTGTATGGCGGAACAAGGACCCCTTCGTGATGAGGTGAATACCGCTCAACAATGCCAATGTAAGAACACAAATATATACAACAAGCTCAAAGGCATCCATGTACTGCCCAGCCTCTACGTAAGAGTAAATAGCTAGTGGCATAGTGCGCGTTACCTTCGGAATATTACCAGCAATCAAGATGGTAGCACCAAATTCCCCCATGGCACGGCAGAACGCCAAGATGCTACCTGTTAAAATACCTTTCCATGCAAGAGGCACAGATATGGTAAAGAATATACGCAATTCTGAAGCGCCCAATGTACGCGCTACGTCCTCCATATTATGATCGACGGACTGCAACGCTGAGCGTACCGTTTGATAAAATAGGGGGAATGCAATAACAGAAGAGGCAACGACTGCACCAGAAGCGGCAAAGACTACACTCATGCCATGAGCTTCGAGCCACGCACCGAACGCATATCCTGGAGTAAATACCATGAGAAGAGCAAAACCAACAACCACTGGTGGCAATACAAGGGGCAACGTAATTAGGGCATCTAAAATAGCCATACCGCCCCACTTACAGCGATTCATCCAATAACAAGCTCCTAAGCCAGTAATAATTACAATGATAAGAGCAATGCTCGCCACCCACAAGGATAGCCAAAATGGACTCATGCCACTCCCCCTTTCTATCAATAAGACTAAAGTCAGTAATAATAAAAATACATCTAGTTTTAAAATGATTTACTTATTTGCATCATATAGCATGTAAAAATGTATGTCTAACATATTCATAATAATATCTATATTGTATCATAAGAAAACGCTAGCCCTGAAAGCTAGCGTTTAACTCTTATTTAGAAGGAGAGAAACCGTATTTTTCTAATACTTTTTGGCCTTCTGGGCTCATTACATATTGGTAAAAGTCTTTTGCCAATGCGTTGTCATATTTTTTAATGATACCGATTGGATAAATAACTGGATCATGGGAATCTGCCGGTGTTACAGCAGAAATTTGAACTGCATCACCTGCAGCAATAGCATCTGTTTTATAGATAAAGCCCGCATCACCAGCACCTTGGCTAACGGAAGCCGTTACAGCTTTTACGTCTTTAGCGTATACTACATTAGGTTCAACTTGTTCCCAAACACCTAATTTTGTTAATACTTGTTTACCATAATTACCAGCTGGTACAGTTTCAGGATTACCTAAAACGATACGTTTAACAGAAGCAATTTGATTTAATTCAACTTTAGGTTGCCCTTTTGGAACTACGAGAACTAATTCATTAGTTACAAATGGTTTAACATCTGTTACAAGGTCTTTATCTTGCAACATTTTCATATTCTTTTCGTCGGCAGAGATAAATAAGCTTGCTGGTGCACCTTGTTCAATTTGTTGGCGCAATGTGCCAGAACCAGCAAAGTTAATAGCAATTTGGTCGTCTGCTAAGTTATGACTCTTTTTGTAGGACTCTGCCAATTCAGTAAGGGCCCCTTTCAAGCTCGCTGCCGCCTGTACAGTAATCTTTTCAGATGTGCTTGGTTTAGCAGAATCTGCTGCTTTGTTTGTGTCACTACCACACCCCACTAACAAGGCTAGCATGAAAACGCTCATTAATACTAATAGAATTCGTTTCATAATTCCTCCTGTGCATCCCTTTTGGACTCCACACTGTGAAAGCTATGGTTACTCACCGTAGAGACACGTTCAAAGAACAAACTAAATATACGATATATTCACATTATACTATATATTTGTTAATTAATATGTATGTAAAAACTCACATTTTGCATATATATTTCTGATGAATATCATAAGAAATCATAATGGATAAAACTTTTAAGCCCCGAACAATACATACTATGGTATGATAATACTATACATTAAATCCATACTAAATTAATAAGAAACTCTAGGTGAGATAATGAATATATTCGAGCTAATAGGACATATATTTATGAACTCTATGATTCCTATTTTTATACTGATAGGCGTAGGGTTTATATTGGATAGAAAATTTAAACTAGATTTATATACGCTGAGTAAACTAAACTTCTACATATTATTGCCTACCTTTGTATTTAGGGCTATGTATGAAGCTAAATTTACATCAGGTACGTTAGAAATCGTATTTTGTGCACTAGTTGTACTCATACTGAACTCTATCCTTTCAGGTGTAGTCGGCAAAATACAAGGTTATGATGTAGCAAAAATCGCCACATTAAAGAACTGCGTTATGTTTAACAATGTCGGCAATATGGGCATCGCCCTTGCCATCTTTGTATTTACCAATGTGCCTTACGTCATCGATGGCGCAACCCCCTATGCTGATTTAGGTCTTGTCAGCGTCGTATCCATTATGATTATACAGACCATTACAAGTAATACCTATGGTTTCTACCAAGCTGGTGCTGGGCGTTTGAGCACAAAGGATGCGTTAAGTGTAGTCTTCCATATGCCTATGGTATATGCTATACCGCTTGCATTACTTTGCCAGCTCTTACCATTTGATTTACACGGCCTATTCTTCTTTGCCCCTCTTAAAATCTTTGCTAATGCCTTTGTAGGCGTTGCTATGATCGCTTTAGGGGTGCAGATTAACAGAACGCCATTAAACTTCTTTAAGGCGGATGTTATGCTCGCTACATCCTTACGTCTCGTCGTAAGTCCTCTCATTGCTGCAGTTATTACTATATTATTTATAATGTTCTATGGTCCTATGCACCCGATTGCAGCGCAAACGATTGTCATCACCTATAGCGTACCAACAGCCATCAATATGGCCCTTATTGCTATCGAGATGAAAAACAATCCAGAATACGCTACGCAAATTGTAATGGGTACAACCATACTATCAGCAGTAACTATGCCGCTATTTATTACAATCGCCTATTACCTTTTCCCATTATATTAAAAATATAAAAATTATAAAAAAATCACTCATAGTCATCAACTATGAGTGATTTTTTTACGCCTTAGCATTTAGTCTCGTCAAACAAGTCACACAAAGTGTAACTATTATAGCACCTATAATTTCATTTAAGCCTAAGTGATGATTAAGAATAACTACATCTAAACCCAAAGTAACTATTGGGCCCATTGCACTAATAACTGCTGCAAGAGATGCACTAATTTTCTTTAGCCCAAAGGACATTAAGTATGATGGAACTATAGAGCAGAAAATAGCCAAGAAAATTAAATAAATTATAGTATGAGGTTGGAGTGCTACAATCTCCGAAAAGCCACCACTATTTAGTATAAAGCCAAAAAGTAAAAACACTGTAGTTATACACATATATGTACTAGTAAATATAGTAGGACTAATACTTAAAACGACCCGCTTACTATAAATCATGAATAAAGCCCAAAATATAGCAGAAACTAAAACTAATAACACGCCTATTAAAGTATTAGTAAAATGACTGTCAACAGTGGGATTAAACATAATCCCTAATCCTAAAACAGTAAGAATAATTAACACAATCTTTGAAATCGTAATTCTGGATAAATCTGATGATAGTAAAAATACATAGATAGGAAATGTAAATAAAACGGCACGTTCTAAAGAAGCAGAAATATATAATAACCCTATAAAGTCTGCCATAGACGAAATTAAATAAAGAACTGCTCCAACAAAAGAATAATAAAAAACTTGTTTTTTATTCACACTCTGCCAATTAAAATGAATCATTGGTAGGATAAAAAAAGGTAATGATAAAAGCGCTCTATATGCCAGAACACTCAAAGGACTTAATGAATCTAGATAAATTAACTTTGCCCAAATTGATTTGGTTGATAAAAATACCGTGGCAATAAATACCACAAATATACCTATATTTTTCATCAACAGGTTCACTATATATACATCTCCACTCTCATATCTAACATAACTAAAAACACCTTTCATTCATAATATGATGAAAGGTGTTCATTGTAATAAAATGTATTATTGATGAGATACGTGTTCCATACCCATTCTTACTAGACCTTCTACATGATCATCGTTTAGAGAGTAGTATGCAGTTTTCCCTTCCTTGCGATATGTTACAAGGCGTGCTTGACGTAATACACGTAATTGGTGTGAAATAGCAGATTGACCCATTCCCATTGTTTCAGCAATGTGATTTACACACATTTCATTTTCTAATAATAATTCTACTATTTTTAGGCGTGTAGGGTCACCCAAGATTTTAAACAGTTCTGCCAGCTTTAGCAATGATTCTTGTTTGTCGCTCATATAGTCCCCCATTTTATAAACCATTATCTATGTTTATTTATTGTTCTCATGTAACTTAATTTCGTTCTTATTTGTAAACCTGAATGGCATACATACAAATATTATATCATTTTTACGCTATAAAAAAGAGACTTTGTTACAACAAAGTCTCTTTTTGTATCATATCTGTACAGGATATGAATTATTTAATGATCAATACAGGGCAAGTGGAGTGACTAGTTACATAGCTACTTACGCTACCCATGAATAAGCCTTTCAATGGACCAAGGCCACGGCTACCCATTACGATAAGGTCAGCATTGTATTTTTTAGCTACTGCTAACAATGCAGGACCAGGGGAACCAACTTCGAATACGCTTTTAACTTTTACGCCTGTAGGAATTTCTTTCACTACATCGTTAAGAATTTCTTTACCAGTTTCTTCCATATCTTCTGCAATTTGTTCAGATACGTAACCACCGGAAATTGGTGTTTGATCGAAATTGGAAATAGCAGACACGATATTTGCAACGTGAACAATAATCAATTCAGCATGGTTGCGGTCCGCTACAGCAAGAGCATGTTCCAACGCACGTTTAGCATTTTCAGAACCATCAGTAGGTACAACAATAGTTTTGTAGGTAACCATAATAACCCCTCCTATTTCTAATCCCTCAAAGGGGATATGATCAAAGATCGTTTAGCCTATATTATTATATTCTAGA
>JAWERH010000029.1:0-7216 GCA_032482215.1 Veillonella sp.
GTGAAAGCTCAGGATGTTGCATGTAAAACACGGTATTGCGAATTTCACGCATCGTGTAATCCCGATGCAAGAAGGATGTATTATTGAATTCACCAAATAAATTGGAATGGTCACCCGTTACGATGAACAAACTATCTGGAAACTTTGCTTTCATAGCGTCAACGAAATCAAAGATAGCCTTATCGCAATATTTATAGGTTGCTAAGCCCTTATTGCCATCCTTGCGATTCAAAATATCATCGCCAACGCCAGGCAAATCACGATGGGCATCGAAATCAAGGTACTTTTCTTCTAATTTATAGGGACCATGATTAGTCGTAGTATACACAAAATGAAATGTGGGTTCGTCCATATTTACAATGCATTTTGCCGCCTCTTCGAGGAATACGTGATCGTATACGCCAAGCCATGTTTGTGGCGCTTGAGGTCCACAGAATTCGGTAGCATTTTCGATGCGGTCAAAACCTTGGGCCTTGCCGTATTTCGTAAAGTTACCACTCGATGAATTACCACCGTACCAATAAATGGTTTTGTATCCTAATCGTTTTATCTGTGCTGCTAGAGCCGTAGGCAATGTATTGTTCCAGAACATTTCCTTTTCATTCAATTCCATGCCGCTATCGTAGATACCACTCATGAGACTTGAAATAGAAGGGCGAGACACATTACCAGCAGGCAAGAAATTAGGCACACACGCCGTATGCGTATCTGCTGCAAAATGACGCAAACCTGGACAGATATTAAAATCCATATATAACGGATCCATGGACCACTGAGGGATGCTTTCACCAACAATCAAAAAGATATGCTTAGGTTTAGTAATGCGAGCACCCTTTGCTACGCGTTTAAAGGCATGTAATGGATTGTCCAACGTTTGCCAATCGCTGCGCGGCATGAGATGATTCACATCCTCTACGAGTTCCTCATCCGATTTCATTTGGGCCGCCGTCAACGGCGTTTTACGAACCAATTTGAGAGCCTCTAAATCATCGATGGTGGCCTTCGCAAAGAAGATATCCTCCTTAACGATTGTTGGCACCACGTCCCATTCTGGTTTATTGCGGTGATTCAAGGTACCACCATAGTGAAGCCAGTAGTAAATCACCACATAGAGCGCCAAGAATCCAAAGGCACTCGCGCCAGCTGCGATGTTACTTTCAAAATGAGGATATGGAATGGACGGAATAGCCGATAACAATGTGCTAGCACCATAACTAATGGCGGCCACAGGAATGAATCCAGCAAGCACCCACCAGCCCTTATCCTGATTGAAAAAAATATCGATGAGGTTTTTCTTATCCGCATGCTTACCATAGTGCAACATGTAGTTATAGGTATCATTAAAGTGCTTATAGAACTGCATCTTGCCAGCAAAGGCAGCATAGATAATGCAACTCAACACCGTATTGAGAGCGATGGCTGCTGTCATGTAATAATCTGGAAAAGCCAAAAATGGGAATGTAACTAGCACCAATAAGATCAACAATTGATAAGCATTAATATCTAAGCCCCACCAAAATCCAAAGGTAAAGCAGGTACGAATGATTTTTCCCTTACCCTTTAGCGTTTCGTACGGATGGTACACGCTGATAAAGATGGCTCTAAATATAGCACAGAGTATGGGCATCCAGAGGAATAGTTTAATATTTTGTTGGAGGGATAAGAAAAATTGTTCACTCATGATAGTCCCTTTTATAAGTAAACAAACCCTATATATTCCCTGACAATATCGAGTTCATTTTGTTAATGATATAAATTAAAGTATTCCCCTATTAGATAATGTCCCCATGTTTAATACGCCATGCCGCAAGTTCGCGCATGTCTTTAATTACCTTACCATAGGCTTGAGGCATGTTTGTGCCTTGTTCCATAAGTTTTCCATTTTTATCTAGATAGAGTCTATGGTTAAAAACAAATTCCTCTTGTGTAAATAGACTTGGCACCATTGCTTCATAGGTTTGACCAGGACGTCCCACAAGTTCTGCCAAGGTTGGAATGATTTGAATGCTCATGCCGAACGCATTAGGAGCAAGCCAGTCTTTATGAATGCCTCGACCATAGAAGATAATTGGAATGGTAGATGCCACATTAGGACTTACTTCACGAGCAAAGGTAAAGCGTTCGCTATGGTCCCCAGTGATAACAAAGAGCGCCGATGGATCTGCTTTTTCTTCGCTGGCGATAAACTCACCCATCACATGGTCTGCATACCAAATATGACCCATTTCGTTCAATTGCTTATCTGTTTCAGCGATTGTATCAGGTAAATGACCTTTTACCTTGTTCACATCATACCCTTCTTTAGCGACGTTAACGCTATATGGAGGATGATTAGATGTAGTCATGATTACGTTGAGGATTTTTTCCCCTCTATGTTGATCCATATATGCGGAGATGGCTTTAAACATATCCTTATCGGCAACGCCCCACGCATTGCTTTCATCGCTTGGCATTTCGGACGCATCATGGAATTCATCAAACCCTTGAGACAAGGCAAAATTCTTCACATTTTGCCATGTACTAAAGCCGCCGTACCAGAATACTGTTTTATAGCCTAGTTTTTTCATAACAGAACCAATGCCTAAGCCGTACGGTTGTTTGAAGCTTTCACCTTCATAGTTAGGATATAGACCTATATCAGGCATACCAGTCAATAAACCGTTGATAGCAGGCATTGTACCTGTACCTTGGGCAAGCGCTAGCTGTGTGCTCATCGCTTGAGGGCTAGCAGCATATTTACGGCCTTGTTCAACGAGGTAGGCACCAGGTTCATTGTATTCAGCGAGGAATGGCCACAAACCATAGGATTCACCAAGAACGATATTGATAGATTTCGGTTGCTCTGCTAAACGTTGAGTTGTAATCGTTCTTGTGAAAGAACCATCAAAATCCTTACCGTTAAACTTACCACCGATGGCACTAATCTTTTCACTTAATTCTTGAGGTGTTAAATTGATGACCTCAAGCTCATCTGCACGCTTTGCGATGCTTTTAACACGATAAAGAGCCTGCACATCATCAAGGATGGTTTCATTTAATAGATTGGAACTGAGACGTGCCGCACTTTCCCAGTTGATGGAATTTGTATAGTTAAAAGCACCACCAAATCTAAAGAATAATCCTAGTACGCCAATAACCACAGTTAATCCAATGCCTGTGATCCATTGCGTTTTCTTCGTCTTAGGATACCACGTAGTACAAACTAGTTGAGTATTAACGTAATCGCTATATTTCTTTGTACCCCATGCTAAGAAACGAACGAGGAACCAGCAAAGGGCTGCACTCAACACAACAGCGCCTACGATGTACATCAACGCATTATATTCATTGATGGCTGTATTAATAATGGCGCCAATATCATCGTTCTTACCATTAATGAGCATCGCATTGTACGAGGAGTTAAAGATTTTATAGAACGGAATACGCCCCAAGAAAAGGAATGTTAATAGTACCGTTGCAATAGAATAGATAACCTGTTTAATGCGCAAAGATGGCCATTTTGGTACAAAGGTATGCACCAATGTGCCTCCTAAAAAGCCCATTAAACACAAAGAACCGACGGTCTTGAGACTCAATCTAAAGCCTAGCCATAAGGACGTAAGGATATTCTCCATCGTCACAGATGCTAGCTGTGATTGAAATACTGCAAGAAACACGATTCTAAATGCAGTCAACAAAGCAGAGAAAAAGATAAATACCTTAATCTCTATCTTTATGCCTTCAAATAATCGTTGCCATCGGTTCATCATTAACCCCTACTGTTCTTCATATAACGTAACTACTCTATACTACCTAACTGTAATTATGTTGGATATTTCTTACATTTAGGTCCCTTACATCGTTTGCATTTACCGCATCCGCGGTCGATAGTCCCAGTACTGGCTGATTTCTCAGCACTAGTACTCTCCTGAGCCTTCTTAGAGGCCTTACTATTCCATACGGAAACTATCGTTTCTACTTTTTTTCGGATCCATCCTTTTTGGATTTTTTATCCTTTTTCTTGTCTTTTTTCTTATCTTTTTTGCTGAAAGTATCACCTAAGAAGACTGTTTTTAACTTGTCATTTAAGACTTTAAGCTTCTTTTCCGCCTTGTCTTTCTTTTTCTTTAATTTATCTTCAAACTTAGAATGTTTATCTTCCTTGGACTTTTTATGTTTTTTGTCCTTTTTATCCTCTTTAGACTTCTTGTCATCCTTAGATTTCTTGTCTTCTTTAGATATCTTTTCGTCTTTGGATTTTTTGTGGTCCTTAGATTTTTTAGACTTTTCATCAGTCCCATTGATACGCGCCCATTCATCATCTACGCGTTTCAATTGCTTTTTAAGAAGCTTTTCCATCTTTTTATTGGCTTTATCGGAATCTAGGCCAGCTTTGCCGAACAACAAAGCATTTACCGCAGTATACGGATCAATAGCGGATAAATCATCTTCGTCCTCTATATCATCATCGAATTCATCATCTGAGAATTTATTAGATACCTTATCATTTTTAGATGTAGTACTATCTGTTTGATTAGTATTATCCTTACTGTTACGAGATTTTTCTGTATTCTTAGATTCTGAAAGCAACACAGAATTTTCTGTATCAAATGGATTTTCTTCATCTAAGTGATGGACTTCTAAACTTTCAACACCATCTAGTGGATTGACATCCATATGTTCTACAAGTGCTTCATCAAGGTCAGACATCTCTTGTTTTGGGCTTTCACCAGAACCTGTAAAAAGACCACCCATAGAATGTAATTCGTTCAATTTAATATGATTCATGCCCACTGTAGAATCGTGCTGTGCAGGAATATCGGATAATTGAACCTGTTCCATAGCGTACACATCGTTATTATGGCTAGCACCCTTACCAAGATACGATTTATCAGCAATGATGATATGATCTTGATCGTCGCCTAACACATTGCCAAATAAATCCTCTTCAAGAGAATCATAGGTATGCAACATGGACATCCGTTTTTGAACCTCTTCAATTTGATTCCATAAATCAACGAGAGAGGATGTATAGTATACGCGTTCCTTAACCTCTAAATAAGCTTGGTAAACGATAGCCAATTCAGACTCATTGAGTCCCTCTTCGGCACCGATTTCTTCTATCATTTGTTGGATCTGTTGATCTCGATCATAACGTTTAATTAAGGCCTTGCGAATACGTTCAATCAATGCTGTATCGATGATTTCCACGGGTACCTCCAGTCTTCAATACACTCAGCCCTATCCACTAACTTAGTGCATACGAATCAATGTATAGAACCATAAAAAATAAATTGATTTTATAATCTCTAATATATTATTATATCAGAATTTATCTGCTTTTTCCTTAATAATCTAGGTGAAAGTCCCCTAAAATAAATTGACTGAATACACTAAAATTCGTTCCTTTGCATCCTTCTCTTCAAAAAGATCACTACAATCAATGGGTTCTTCCTGTTCTAAACGGACATGATTATTCAAGAAGTTTTCTACCTCTTCGTTGACGTAGTAGAAAAATAGTTTAATCTCCCGCGGATGATGATACAGGGAATCAAAGATATTTCCTAGAACACGCTTAATCGTATGGAGCGCAAAGGGATTAAAGAAGAAACAACGATCTGCTTGGTCGGGTAATTCATAGAGCGCCGCATCACCATGCACAAAGCTCACACGGTTGCGAGCAGCTGGGCTTTCACCATTGATAAGAGCCCTTTCATAGAGTCGTTCATCGTATTCAATACCAATGGAGTGACAACCCGTTTGGTACGCCATAAAAATGCTAACACGGCCCTTGCCACTGCCATAATCGATGAGCGTATTTTTCTTGCGAATATGACCACTATTCGCCAAGCGCTCCAGCACGCAATAATCCGTAGGCTCGTAAGGATGATGCTCCGTATCGGACCGACTATCATCGCGACCTGCTGTCTTAATTTGTAAAACCTGTTCCCATTCCTGTTCACTTGTCATAAATCTAATCCTATCATGAGGTCCAATTATATGGCCTAATAATTAATACTAATCTTAATTCATATACATACTATACCCATATTAGAGCCATATTTACAAATTAAAGGTAATCATGTATCATAATATATGACAAAGGAAGTCAATGTGAGACACGTTTTCACGCAAACAAAAAAGGAGGGTGGTGGCCCTCCTTTTTTTGTGCTAGTTACTGACGGAAGTAACCATCTAGCCACTTGCAGATGTAGTGACAGGTTACACCTGCTACGATGGATACTATTAAGGAAATCAAATTGTCAAACACGTTTTCACCCCCTTTCTGTTACCAGTCTGGGGCAGTAACACCTATAGTATACAACAAAAGCACCTATCTTAGGTGCTTTTGTTGTATCTAAACACGTATCGATGCTAATATGGTATACTATGTGTAATATATCTATTTTTCTCATGTGCAGAATATAAAAAGGAGTATCTATTTACATGGACAGTGATCTGACCTTAGATTTTATAATTATCATCGTATTAATTATCGCGAATGGCTTGTTCTCTATGACGGAATTGGCTATCGTCAATGCGAAGAAACGAAAATTAGAGGAAATGGCCGAAGCAGGCAACGAGCGTGCTAAAAAAGCCTTTGAATTAGCAGAAAATCCAAACGAGATGTTCTCTACCATTCAAATTGGTATTACCCTCGTTGGTATCTTAACTGGTTTGTATTCTGGTGCTACCTTCTCTGGTCCATTAGAAGAGATTTTAGTAGCTAATATTCCAAGTATTGAGCCCTATGCAGCATCCATTAGCTCCTTACTTATCGTTGCTATTATCACCTATTTATCCCTCGTTATTGGCTGTATCTAAACCGATTTACTGGTTATCTGTAGCATTGAAACCTATCGTTAGCTTCCTCGGCGTTTCCACAGAATTCCTTTTAAAATTACTAGGCGTGACTGTGAAAGAAGAGGCGCCTGTTACAGAATCCGAAATTAACAAGATGCTCACCGAAGGCGTTGCTATGGGTGCTTACGAAGAAGAAGAACCTATCCTCGTAGAAAATATCTTCCACCTTGCAGATATGAACGCTGGTGATATCATGACACCTCGTACACAGCTCAAATGGATTGACCTTAATGGCACAGAGGATGAAATTATGGAAGTCCTCAAAAATGCCAATCATTACCGCATTCCTGTAGGTACCGATTCCTTGGACGAACTAAAGGGTCTCGTAACTGTATCTGACGTATTGGTACAGATCATGCAACGTCCTAGCGAA
>JAWERH010000030.1:0-15335 GCA_032482215.1 Veillonella sp.
TTGGAGCCACAAAACATAGATTAAGATTTGTGAATGGCACGTTGCTCAATGGGATTTCCTTCTGGGCAACGGCCATTTTTCTATTTTATTAAGGTGATAGTTTATCGATGTAATAAGCTAATAAGTTAAAGGTGGTGAACATAAATTGTTAGAAGATTTAAAACCTATTATTTCTAATCTAGAAGAACGTATTTATGGAATGAGGGATTCACTTTAACATTGCTCAGAAAGAAGATCGAATCTTTACACTCGATGTGCAAATGAGCGACCCTACATTTTGGGATGACCCAGACAAGGCTCGTGAGATTTCTCAAGAAGCCACACAATTGAAAAATGCTGTAGAAAGCTATAAACAACTTGTTAGTGATATTGAAGATGCTAATGTAATGCTTGAGATGGCAATAGAGGAAGATGATCGTTCTTTGGAAGGTGAAATCAAGGATTATGTTCAACAAATAGAAGAAACTGTAGAAAAACAAGAAGTTCTTTTATTGCTTAGTGGTGAATATGATGCTAATAATGCGATTTTAACATTCCATGCTGGTGCAGGTGGCACAGAGGCTCAAGACTGGTGCTCCATGCTGATTCGCATGTATTTACGTTGGGCTGAAAAAGCAGGATTCTCTATTGAATTGATGGATGAACAACCCGGTGATGAGGCAGGTACAAAATCTGCTACATTTTTAATTAAAGGTGAAAATGCTTTTGGTTATTTGAAATCTGAAAAAGGTGTACATCGTCTAGTGCGTATTTCACCATTTGATGCTGCTGCACGTCGTCATACATCCTTTGCTGCTGTTGATGTAATGCCAGAAATCGATGATACAGTAGAAATCAATATTGATATGAAAGATGTACAGGTAGATACATACCGAGCTAGTGGTGCTGGTGGTCAGCATATCAATAAAACAGATTCTGCTGTACGTATGACGCATAGGCCAACAGGTATCGTAGTTCAGTGTCAAACTCAACGTTCTCAAATGCAAAATAGGGAACAAGCATTACGATTATTGCGCGCCAAATTATTTGAATTAGAATTAGAAAAACAAGCAGAACTTAAAGAGCAAATTGGTGGTACCTATCAAGCGATTGAATGGGGTAGTCAAATTCGGTCGTATGTATTCCACCCATATAATCTCGTTAAGGATCATCGCACAGGGGTTGAAACAGGGAATGTACAATCCGTTATGGATGGTAATTTAGATCAATTTATGGAAGGTTTCTTGAAAAAAGAAGCGAATTTAACAATTTAGGAGTTCTTATGAAAAAGTTTTTACTATTCCTATTAGTGCTGATTATTGCTTTAGCAGCAGCAACTCAATTTTTATTACCTTCTTATATTAGTTCCCGTATTGAAAAACAGTTAAATGATTCACTAAAACCATCTTCTCAAACAGTAAATGTTGAGTCTCAACCAGGATTTAAATTACTCTATGGTGAAGCTGATCATGTATATGGTTCTTTAGATGATGTAAAACTTGGTAAATTAAACTTTGCAAACTTCAATTATGATGCAACACAAATTCTTGTAAATCCAATTTCATTATTGGCTAGCCAAGAAATTGATGTAGTAAGTGTAGGTAGTTCTAGTATCGAAGGTACTGTGACTAATGAAGATTTGGCTAAATTCTTAAGTACTCAAGCTGGTAGTGAAATTCAAGATGTAAAAGTAAACATCAATAAAGATAACATCAGCTTAACTGGTAATATGAATGTTGGCATGGTATTTAAAGGTTCTGTTAAATTAGATGGCAACTTAGAATTAAAAGATAATACTTTACTATTCGCACCTAAAAAGTTCACCATTAATGGTGCTACTATCCCAGGTTTGACATCTAATGTATTAGAGGCTACAGAAGTTTATAACTTTAATAACTTCCCAATTCCTGTGAAAGCTGAAAGCTTAACTGTTGATAATGGTGAAATTCACATCAAAGTTAAACCTGTACTTAACTAGAAAGGATTTGTCGTGAATCATCGGAATACACAAAAAAGTAAGTACTCTTGGATTCTAATACTCTGTATTATAGTGGGACTTGTATCCTCTTTATATTTGGTATTTGAACGCCATCAGATTGAAAAATCTCAAAATCATATTGAAAATATCGTAGATTATGATGCTGTTCTAAGAGCTAATGCCTTTGAAAAGCGCAGTCAACAAGAGGCTTTTGATGCACTTCGTAATGCAGGTGTAACAGCATTCGCCATTTATGATCGTACCTTAGAAAAAGCTAAGGATGCTGGTCAAGTTAAGGTGTTAAGCTCCGAAGAGATGGATGCAGTCCGTGTTAATGGGGCATCCGTTAAACATGGTGCAACCTATGTAGCATTAATTTCTGGTAAAGAAGGTTACTATAAAGAAATTCGTGAAGACTTATATCATCGTATTGGTAAAGATAAAGTTAAAGAGCTTAATACTAGTATTGGTCCGGTCCTTGAATTATATGGTGCTACCGCTGATAGCTATCTAAAAATGAATCTTGGTATTTCCAAGCTACAAGCTCAAGAAGTTGCTAATCGTGGATTTAATGTTATAGTTCGTCCTACAAACTACAGAAATGTAACATCAGATGACCTCCAATATGTGTTTAAGCGTCTTGAAGGAATTCCACATGTAACAGGCATGATCTTTGCTGGTAAAGAGGCCCTAGGAGCTCCTAATTTAACGGATGAAACATTAGAACTATTACATAAGAATCATATTCCTCTAGTTGGTATTGAAGCCGTTAACCAACTTCAATATGAGCCACAACAAGGTTTCTTGGAAATGGCTGCTAAAGATAATTATAGTGTGGGCCGTGTATATACAATTGCTAAGGATGAATTAAAGAAAATCACTCCAGAAGAAGCAGCTCAACGATTCTATATTAGTGATATTGAACGTAATATTCGTTTTAACTTATTCCCTATGTATGAAACAGGTGTAAACAATGAAACAGTATTACAAACAACTATTAACTATATTGGGATGACCACTGAAAAATTATCTACTAAAGGTTATGAATTCGGTCCTGCTGATATTTATCCTCCTTATACGCCAAATCCTTTATTAGTAGTCATCACAATGATTGGTGCTATTGCGCTATTCGTTTATGTTGCTCAAATGTTAGTTCCAATGCGTAAACATACACAATTGGTAGCATTCTTTGGCATTTCCCTTGTATCTGTAGTATTATTCATCATTACAAGTGGTACATTGATTACTCAAATCTGGGCTTTATCTAGTGCTATTATGGCTCCTGTAGGTGCCATGATTCGCTTGATGGAGGAATGGCGTCGTTATGATGGAGCTCGTCCATTAGGTGCTATTAAATCTACCGTATTAGCAGTGCTTTATCTCGTAATTGCTGCATTATTTGCGGCTATTGGCGGTATGTATATTGCATCGTTATTAGGAAATACGAAATTCTTTATGGAATTTGCTATCTTTAGAGGTGTTAAGTTAACATTTGTACTTCCAATTGTATTGGTGATCATCGCGTACTTACAACGTTTCCCTTTGTGGAAAGGTCGTATGATTAACTCTAAAGAAGAAGCAAAGAAATTTGTAGTTGAATTCTTAACAATGGATGTTAAATTTTACGTATTCTTTGTAATGGCTGCTCTTGGTGGCGTGGCATGGGTATTTGTTGGCCGCAGTGGTCATACAGCAGGTGTTCCTGTACCAGGATTTGAACTTATGCTTCGTCGTTTCCTTGAAAATACATTGTATGCAAGACCTAGAGAAAAAGAGTTCATTATTGGTCACCCAGCATTAATGTTGGCTACGTTTGCATTCTTACGTAAATGGCCTACAGTAATCCATTTCTTATTAACTATTGCAGGTGTTATCGGCATAGCTTCAATGGTTGAAACATTCTGTCATATTAGAACTCCTGTATTCATGTCTATTATGCGTGGATATGATGGTTTATTAATTGGTGCTCTCTTAGGTTTGCTTCTTATCATTGCTGTACGTTTCATGATGTACGTAACACAATGGTTCCAAGCGCGGGAGGTTGACCATGAGTAATATTGTTATCTCTGGCTACTATGGTTTTGGTAATGCTGGCGATGAAGCAATGCTTTGTGCCATTATCGATGCCATTCGCAAAGAGGAAGCAGATGCGCATATTACGGTTATTTCTGGTAATCCTACAGAGACAAGCAAAAAACATAACATTCATGCAGTGGGGACATTTTCTGCATTTGGTATTTTAAAGGCAATTGCCAATTCTGATTTAGTGATCAGTGGTGGAGGCAGTCTTTTACAAGATGCTACAAGTATTCGTAATACATATTACTATTTAAGTATTATGGCTTTAGCTAAAATGATGGGAAAAAAGGTAATGCTTTACTCTCAAGGTATTGGGCCTTTAAATCGTCCCTCTACACGAAGAGCTGTTAGCTTTATATTGCGATTTGTGGATACCATTACAGTTCGTGATTCTATTTCAAAATCTGAATTAGAGTCCTTAGGAATTGAAGATGTAGAGGTTACAGCTGATGCTGTTTTGGCTATGCAACCGGCAAATTTGTCTATTGGTAAACGTATTTTAGAAGGCTATACATCTAAACTACCTAAATCTATAGAGAATCCAAAACGAATTGGTGTTGCTGTTCGTAGTTGGAAAGATGATACAGAATATCGTGAATCATTAGCCAATGTGTTAAGCCGATTACAAGAGCAAGATGAGGTAGAAATTATTTTTATTCCTATGTCTCATCCAGAGGATACAAAAGAAGCTAAAATTATCGCTAATTATATGCCGAAGGGGGCTATTGTTCTTGAAGGCCCATTCTCTACAGAGGAACAAGTATCCTTATCGGGGAATGTGGACCTAATGATTGGTATACGTCTTCATGCTCTAGTATTTAGCTCTTTAATGGGGAAACCTGTTATCGGTATTTCCTACGATCCTAAAATTACAAGCTTCTTACATATGATTGGTCAGGAACCAATAGGAACAATGACACATCTTAGAGAAGAGGCGCTATATCAGCGATGTCATAAGCTCTTAAATTCCAGAGAAGAGTATCAATCCTCTTATGATCGTATTGAAGCATTGCGTTTAAACTCTCAACGCAATGCAGAAATCGCTATTTCATTACTTAAAGATTATTAATATATTGGATCCAATCCAGAAAGTGAGGTCTCTATGGCTACATTAACACAAGATGTTAAACAAATAGTTCAAGAGAAGGCAAAAGCTATTCGCGTTAGTATTGTTCAGTCTGTAACGGCAGCAAAATCTGGTCACCCAGGTGGTTCTTTATCTATCGCTGATGTGATGGCCTTGTTGTACTATGTAGAAATGAATGTAGATCCAGCAAATCCAAAAGCTCCAAATAGAGATCGTTTTGTCCTTTCTAAAGGTCATGCAGCTCCTGCTTTATATGCTACATTGGCTGAAAAAGGTTATTTCCCTAAAGAAGAACTTTTGAATTTACGTAAAATTGACCATATGTTACAAGGCCATCCTGATATGAAACATACTCCTGGCGTAGATATGTCTACAGGTTCCTTAGGCCAAGGCATTTCTGCCGCATGTGGTATGGCATTGGCAGGCAAAATTGACAATGCTGATTATCGCGTTTACTCCATTTTAGGTGATGGCGAGCTTGAAGAAGGTCAAGTATGGGAAGCAGCAATGTTTGCTGGTCATTATAAACTCAATAATTTGACTGCTTTTGTTGATTTTAATGGCCTTCAAATTGATGGTGATATTACTAAAGTACTTTCTCCATTGCCAATTCCTGAGAAATTTAAAGCTTTCAATTGGAATGTTATTGAAGTCAATGGTCATGATCTTGATGAACTTCATAATGCTATTGAATCTGCTAAAGCTTTCACAGAAGGTCCAACTTGTATCGTAATGCATACTGTAAAAGGTAAGGGCGTAGCTGAAATGGAAGGCCAAGCAGGTTGGCATGGTAAAGCACCTAGTGCAGAGCAAGGTGAAACCTTTGTTAATGAAATTATGGGGGTACAATAATGGGTAAAGCAACACGTGAAGCATATGGTAATGCGTTAGCTCGCATTGGTAAAGAAAATACAAATATTATCGTATTAGATGCCTGATCGATTCTTTAATGTAGGTATTGCAGAACAAAACTTGATTTCTGTTGGTGCCGGACTTGCAGCAGCAGGCAAAATTCCATTTGTTTCTTCCTTTGCTATGTTTGCAACAGGTCGTGCATTTGAACAAATTCGGAATGCTGTATGTTATCCAAAATTGAATGTAAAAGTATGTGCTACTCATGCTGGTATTACTGTAGGTGAAGATGGTGCTACACATCAAAGCTTGGAAGATATTTCTTGTATGCGTACTTTACCTAATATGACTGTAGTAGTACCTGCAGATGAACGTGAAACAGAAGCAGTAGTTGAATGGGCTGCATCTTATGAAGGTCCTGTATATGTTCGTTTAGGCCGTGCTGGAGTAGATGATGTTACAGCTGAAGGTTATACATTCGTACCTGGTAAATCTACTACATTGGTAGATGGTTCTGATGTAACAATTATCGCTTGTGGTGCTTTGGTTGGACCTGCAGTAGAAGCAGCTAAAACATTAGCTGAATCTAATGTGTCTGCTCGCGTTATCAATATGGCATCTATTAAGCCTATCGATGTAGAAGCAATTGTAAAAGCAGCTACTGAAACAGGTGCTATTGTAACAGCAGAAGAACATAATATCATTGGTGGTCTTGGTTCTGCTGTGTCTGAAGTTGTTGTGGCTAATAAGCCTGTTCCTATGGAATTCGTTGGTGTCCAAGATACATTTGGGGAGAGTGGTACGCCAAAAGAATTGATGGCTAAATATGGTTTGACAGCAAAAGACATTGTAGAAGCAGTAAAACGTGTAATCACTCGTAAATAATCAAAGGGGATCCCATGATTGAATTTAAGAATGTTAGTAAAGTCTATGGGAAATCAACTCTATTTAAATTGTTAACTCATGAAGTGGTACCTGATTCTGGTACTGTCATTGTTGATGATTTTGATGTTACGCGTATGAAGCGTAGTAAAATTCCAAAATTACGTAGAAAACTTGGTGTTGTATTCCAAGATTTCCGTTTATTACCAAACAAAACGGTATCAGAAAATATTGCCTTTGCGCTTGAAGTAATTGAAGAGAAACCAAAGGTAATTAAGGAAAAGGTAAGTCATGTACTAGAACTTGTTGGCTTAAGTGATAAAGCAAATGATTTACCAGAGGATTTATCTGGTGGTGAACAACAACGTGTTGCTATTGCTCGCGCTATTGTAAATCGTCCATCTGTACTTATTGCTGATGAACCGACTGGTAACTTAGATCCTGATACAAGTAAAGGTATTGTAGATTTGTTTAAGCATATCAATAATTTTGGCACAACTGTTATTATGGTTACCCATAATATGGATCTTGTTTCGTATTTAAATAAACGTGTTATTCGTCTTAAAGATGGTCGCGTTCAAAGTGATAATATGAGAGGTGCAGAAATTAATGAAGCCTAGAACATTGAAATACTTTTTTAAAGAAGCCCTCAAATCTATGAAGCGTAACGGTCTTATGACGTTAGCATCTATTTCTACAGTGGCTTTATCTCTATTTATGCTTGGTGTATTCCTTTGCGGTGTTATCAATCTAAATAACATGGCATCTAGTTTAGAAAACCAAGTTCAATTGAGTATTTATTTAAAAGATGGGTTAACAACTGACCAAATTATGGCGGTAGGTAAGCAAATTAAAGCCATACCAAATCTTAAGCATTTAGAGTTTGTTAATAAAGAACAAGCTATGAAAGAATTCAAAGCACGCCTTGGTGATCAACAACAATTGGTAAATGCATTAGGCGATGTAAATCCATTGCCAAATTCTTATGTATTAACCTTTGATAACCCTAGTGATGTTAAGGCTACAGCTAAATTAGCCACTACATTCCAAGGTGTTGAAAGTACACATTATGGTCAAGATATTGTGGAAGAACTCTTCCGTATTACTCAAGTTATTAGAATTGGTGGTATTGTACTAATCGGATTCTTAGCAGCCGCTACATTATTCATTATTTCTAATACAATTCGCTTGACTGTATTCGCTCGACGTAAAGAAATTGCCATCATGAAATATGTTGGTGCAACCAATGGTTTTATTCGTTGGCCATTCTTGATCGAAGGTATGTTATTGGGCTTAGTAGGGGCTGTAATTGCCGTACTTTGTGTAGGTGAGTTTTACCATTTCATTACCATGGAAGTTTCTGAGTCCTTAGCATTCTTCCCATTAGTACCAATGTTCCCATTCTTCTATGATGTGGCTATCTATATTTTAGGTGGTGGCGTAGTAGTAGGTGCTATTGGTAGTACGATTTCTTTAAAACAATACATGAAGGTGTAATGTTTATGAAATACAACACAATCAAATCTCGCCTTGTAGCAACAATTTTAACAGGTATGGTGGTACTGGGAACACCACTATATATCGTTGCAGAAGATGAGGATTTAACGAATCAATTAGATTCAATTCAACAACAAGTTAATCAACAAAATTCTATTAAAGCGGATGCAGAAACTGTCATTGTAAGTGTATCTGAACAGTTGCGACAAATTGAAGAGCAATTACGTCAGGCCCAACAACAGTTAGAATCTATTCAACAGCAACGTGTTGCCGTTGAAAATGATATTACTGTTAATGAAAAGTTACTCGCAGAAGCACAAAAACGCTTAGAAGGACGAGAATCCGTATTTTATAAGCGTGTACGAGATATTTATATCAATGGACGTCTAAGTTATTTAGATGTTGTCATTGGATCTAAAGACTTTAGCGATTTTGCAAATCGATTAGAGATCTTAAAACGTATCATTGATTCTGACATCAAGTTAATCGATGAAATTAAAAAAGAACGTGCTGAAATTGCGGCACGTAAACAGGCTCTTGAGCAATCTCGAGCTAAGTTAGTAGAGCTTGAAAAAGCTGCTGTAGCAAAACAAGCTGAAATTGAACAAAAGAAAAAAGAACGTGAAGTAGTTCTTCAGAAGGCACAAAATGACCGTGCTACGGCGATGCAAGCAGTGGAAGAACTTAATGCTTCTTCTGCTCAAATTACAGCTCTCTTAAAAGCGCGTCAAGCGGAACGTGCGGCGGCCCGTGCAGCGGCAGAAGCAGCGGCGGCAGCAGCGGCTCAACAGTCTGCACCAAGCTACTCTTGGGTACAAGGGTCTGGTCAACTTGGTTGGCCTGTAAGTGGTGAAATTACGTCACCATATGGTTATCGGACGCATCCAATTTGGGGCACAACGATTTACCATTCTGGTATTGATATTGGTGTTGATGAAGGTACGCCAGTTCATGCTGCCGATGGAGGTACTGTTGTTTGGTCTGGTTGGATGGGTGGCTATGGTTACGCCGTAGTTATCGACCATGGTAATGGTATGTCCACCCTTTATGGCCATAATTCTGAGCTTGCTGTCTCTGAAGGACAAGATGTATCTAAAGGTCAAGTTATTGCCTATGCTGGTAGCACTGGTAATAGTACTGGGCCACACGTACATTTTGAAGTTCGTATAAGTGGGGATCCTGTTGATCCTATGGGATATTTATAATATGAAATTTGATACACGTACGGTGTTATGGAGTCTATTGAAATATATAGGCTCCGGCATCGTTATTATGTGGCTCACGTTTTGGTACTTATCTGGTTCATTCTGGGGATTACCAAGACTATTTGTAGCCTACTATGCTGCGAGTCAAGTCTTTATGACACCGATGTCTAAAGCGACCCTTTATGATGGTATGCTTAAAGGCTTAATTGGCTCTTTGGGAGAGCCCCATAGTATTTATTTAGATGCTGACGAATTTAAATCCATGAAAATGCAAACATCTGGCACTTATGCAGGTGTAGGCATGGTTCTTGGTCATGATGATAAAGGTTTATATGCAGTTAGTATTATGGAAGATCAACCAGCTTTCAAAGCGGGCATAAAACCTGGTGATCATATTATTGCTATTGATGGTCAATCCACAAGCGATATTACTGTAGAAGATGCATCCTCTCGAATTCGCGGCGAGGCTGGTACCGTTGTTGCCCTTGATATAGAGCGTAATGGTGAAAAATTGCACTTTGATATTACCCGTGAATCCATTGTGTTACCTACTGTTAAAAGCAAAATGCTCACAAGTACAGTAGGGTATATTCGTATTAGTCAATTTGCTGAAAATACGGCTGATGATTTTGAAACACAATTTAAAGAATTGCAATCTCAAGGTATGAAGGAACTAATTTTAGACCTTCGAGATAATCCTGGTGGGTTATTATCTACTACAGAAAAGATTTCTAACTATATTATGCCTCCAGGAACATTAGTAACCGTACAAAATAGAGCTGGGAAAAAAGAGGTTTATAAGTCTAATGGTCCAGACGTAGCTATGCCATTAGTCGTTCTTGTTAACAAAGGGTCTGCTAGTGCATCTGAAATTATAGCTGGTGCTATTCAAGACCGTAAACTAGGTACTATTTTAGGTACTAATACATATGGTAAGGGTACAGTTCAAACAATTTACCCTAGCCTTGATAATGAAGGTGTTAAGGTAACTATTGCTAAATACCATACACCAAATGACCGTGTTATTGACGGCATTGGTATTAAACCTGATGTAGAACTGGATTTACCAAAAGGTGTAAATCCATCTAGTACATTAGATGATATTCAAATTAAAAAAGCATTAGAGTTATTACAGCAATAATGCATAGGAGTTAAAGTATGTTTATAGATAGAGCGCGTGTCTTTGTTAAGGCCGGTGACGGTGGGGACGGCATGTCTAGCTTCCGCCGTGAGAAATACGTGCCAAATGGCGGCCCTAGTGGCGGCGATGGTGGTAAAGGGGCAGACGTTATATTTAAAGCGGATAAGAATATTAATACTCTTGTAGACTTTAGATATAAACGTCAGTTTAAAGCACCTGCTGGTGGTAATGGTGAAAGCTCCAACAAGCATGGTCGCGGTTCTGAGCCACTTATTATCCCGGTTCCATTGGGTACTGTAATTAAAGAAGAAGAAACAGGTAAAATTTTCTGTGACCTCGTTAACGACGGCGATACTTTTGTTATTGCTAAAGGTGGTCGTGGTGGCCGTGGTAATGCACGCTTCCAAACAAGTGCTAATCGTGCACCTACATTTGCAGAAAAGGGTGAACCAGGTGAAGAGTTCTGGTTACAACTAGAGCTTAAAGTATTGGCAGATGTTGGTCTATTAGGCTATCCATCTGTTGGTAAGTCTAGTATTTTACGTAAGGTTTCTAAAGCTCAACCAGAGGTAGCTGCTTACCACTTTACTACATTGACACCTGTACTTGGGGTAGTAACAATCCCTGGAGACCGTAGTTTTGTATTAGCCGATATTCCTGGTCTTATTGAAGGAGCTAGCGAAGGTGTTGGCCTAGGGCATAACTTCTTGCGTCACGTAGAACGGACTAACATTTTAATTCACGTCCTTGATGTATCTGGTATGGAAGGTCGCGATCCAAAGGTTGATTTTGATGCTATTAATGAAGAACTTCGTAAATATTCTGAAAAATTAGCCAATAAAAAACAAATTGTTGCACTCAATAAGATTGATATGGTCTTTGATGATACAACAATTCCTGATACAAAAAAATATTTTGAAGATAAAGGATATGAAGTATTCCTTATCAATGCATTAAGCGGTGAAGGCTTACCAGAGCTCATGGAACGAGCTTACTACTATGTAGAAAACTACGAGCCAGAACCAGAAGCAACTGATGATACAGTTGTATACGAAGCAAAACCAGATGTGGAATTCGTTATTACTCGTGGTGATGATGCTGCATTCTATATTACAGGTAAACGTATTGAACGCTTAGTGGCAATGACAAATTTAAGTGATGATCAATCTCTTCGTAGATTCCAACGCATCTGGCGTTTTATGGAGCTCGATGCTAAATTGAAAGAAAAAGGTTGTAAAGACGGTGATGAAGTTGTGATTGGCGATCAACGCTTTACATTCCAAGAGTAGGAGTAATAATGACAGGAAAACAAAAACGGTATTTACGTTCTTTGGCAGCAACAATGCCACCAGTGGTTCAAATTGGTAAAAATGGTTTAGAAAATAGTGTTATTGATAGTGCTCGCGCAGCATTAATGGCTCGTGAATTAATCAAAGTAAAATTACTCAACAATAGCCCTGAAGATAAGACGATTTTCCAAAAGTTAGCTGATATGCTTGGTGCTGAATTAGTCCAAGTTATCGGCTTTAACGGTGTATTATATAAAGCTAAAAAAGAACCAAAAATTATTCTACCTAAATAAATCGTCATATTACTAACATGTATTATATGGGGGTCTACATAACCTGTTAGCCCTAGGAGGTTATTCTATGCGCAGTGCTATCATCAACGCAAAAAGAATAGTAGTTAAAGTAGGCAGTAGTACGCTTTGTTATGCTAATGGTCATTTAAACCTAGAACGCATTGAACGATTAGTACGCCAACTATCAGATTTAGCTAACCAAGGTAAAGAGGTTATCCTCGTTTCTTCTGGTGCAACAGGTGCTGGACTGGCCCCTTTAGGATTTAAGGAAAAACCTAGAGACCTTGTATTAAAACAAGCTGCTGCAGCAGTAGGACAAGGCATCCTTATTCATATGTATGAGCGTATGTTTCGTGAATATGGTCGTACAGTAGGTCAAATTCTTTTAACAAAAGAAGATAGTACTGGTCGCCATAGTTATCTTAATTTACGTAATACATTACATACGTTATTGCAACTCAATGTTATTCCTATCATTAATGAAAATGACGTGGTTGCCATTGAAGAATTTAAAATCGGAGATAATGATACTTTATCTGCTACCGTAGCAGGTATTGTAGATGCTGATTTGCTCATTATTTTGTCTGATATTGAAGGATTATATACAGCTAATCCATCTACTCATCCAGATGCTACATTAATAGAAACAGTTTCTGAAATTACTGATGAAACCTATGCTATTGCAGGTGGAGCAGGATCTAACATGGGTACTGGTGGTATGTATACTAAAATTAAAGCGGCTCATATGGCTACAAACTCAGGCGTACCGATGGTAATCACATCTGGTGAAGTGGAAGATTCTGTTCGTCGTGTATGTAAGGGCGAACAAATTGGTACTCTCTTTGAAGCGCATGATGCTGGGCTATCAGGTAAACATCATTGGCTTGCTTTTGGTAAACGATTGAAAGGGTCAATCACTATTGATGATGGTTGTGCACGTGCTGTATTAGATAAAGGGGCAAGCATTTTACCAGCTGGTATTATTGATGTAGATGGGTCATTTGGACCTGGTGATACAATTTCTATTTATCATGATGGTAAAGAAATTGGCCGTGGACTTATCAACTATGGCATCGAAGATATGAAGGCCATTAAAGGTCATAATACAAATGATATAGCTCAAATTTTAGGTATTAATACAACCTATGATGAAGCAGTACATCGTAATAATCTAGTTTTATTACATTGAGGATATCCTATGAACCAGTATGAAGAAATTTAAACCGATGAAATTATGGCCGCTAATAAGTTAGACTTAGATAAATCTGGCGATTATAATGTGCCTCAAACCATGATAGATCGATTAACATTGACACCTAGCCGTATTTCTCAAATGGCTGAAGGTGTTCGTCAAGTAGTTGCTCTTGAAAGTCCAGTAGGTTCGGTTATAGAAACAATTACACGACCTAACGGTTTGACTATTGAAAAAAGAGCGGTACCTTTTGGTGTCATTGGTATTATTTTTGAGGCTCGTCCAAATGTAACAATTGATGCAGGGGTCCTCTGTTTAAAAACTGCAAATGCTACGATATTGCGAGGTGGTAAGGAGGCCTTCCATACCAACCAAATTATCGTAACTATTATGCGCAATACCTTAGAATCTTTAGGAATTACGCCAGATGCTATTCAACTTGTTGAAGTTCTAGATCGGGATATGGTTGGTGTATTATTACACCAACGTGAATATATTGATGTCATCATTCCTCGTGGTGGAGCCGGACTGATTCGTCGTGTTGTAGATGAAAGTAGTATTCCTGTTATTGAAACTGGTAGTGGTGTATGTCATACATATATAGATGAATATGCTAATCTCGATATGGCATTAGAAATTGCAATCAATGCAAAGGTACAACGTCCGTCTGTATGTAACTCTATGGAAACATTGCTAGTTCACCAAGCGGTGGCCGGTGAGTTTTTACCACGTCTTGATGAGGCTCTACAAGAATATGGTGTCCGAATTCACGGTGATACAGCTGTAGCTCAATATATGGAGAATACAATTCCTTTAACAGATGATTCCTTCCATACTGAATATAACGATATGGACTTAAATGTACGTATTGTTGAAAATCTTGAAGAAGCCATTAATCATGTTAATTGTTATTCTACACATCACTCAGAGGCTATCGTAACAGATGAACCGATGCGTGCAAGAGTATTCATGAACTTAGTAGATTGTTCTACTGTGTATCATAATGCTTCTACGCGTTTTACTGATGGTTTTGAATTTGGTTTTGGTGCTGAAATCGGTATTAGTACTCAAAAGCTCCATGCTCGTGGGCCAATGGGATTACAAGCACTAACATCATATAAATACTTTGTATTTGGAGAAGGCCAAGTTCGAAAGTGAAGACAGTATATTACTTAATAAGGGCATACTACAGATATATTCATACCCCAAAAGGTCGATACGAATGGATATCCTATGGAACAGCACTGCTCTTATTTATCATTATTTGTGTCATTGTCATTAAGGGTGTGACATTATTATGGTAGAGAAACGTCGTATAGGTATCATAGGTGGAACATTTAATCCTATCCATTTAGGGCATCTAATGATTGCTGAAGTGGCTTGTGAAAGTTTTAACCTTGAGAAGGTTATTTTTGTGCCAGCACGGATACCACCTCATAAGCAACATGATGTAATAGATAGCCATCATCGATATGCTATGACAGCAGCGGCTGTGTCAGATAATCCAAATTTTGAAATTTCTGATGTAGAAATGCGTCGAGAAGGCCCTTCGTATACAGTTGATACGATTCAACATTTTAAGGTGATCTATGGACCAAATGTTGAATTTTACTTTATAGCTGGAACCGATACAATTCGTGCGTTGCCAACGTGGAAATTTATTGAGGAATTATTAGATGAGGTCCACTTTATTGGCGCTACAAGACCTGATGGATCTAGTGCTATTGATGAAACATTAGATATTTTAGGACCAAAAGCACGAGAAAAAATACATCTTATGGAGGTTCCTGAGATGAAATTATCTGCTACGTATTTACGAGAACGTCTACGTTCTGGTAAAACAGTTCGATATATGTTGCCA
>JAWERH010000031.1:0-6624 GCA_032482215.1 Veillonella sp.
GGATACGGTAGGACGATATGAAGGAGCGATAAAAGAGTATATTCGCAATCAACTACAAGAGGATATAGCGCAAGATACATTAAACTTTAAAGAATACACGGACCCGTTTACGGGTGAGCCAGTAAAATAGGCAAAATAAAAGCCCCCGAGTAGGGGGCAGCCAGTGGTAATAGAGTGGTTGTCAGATCATTCAAAGCCCTCTTTAGCGGGCCACCACTAGAGAAAGACCCTTATAGGGTCAGAGCAAACCACCCGTTCTACGGGTGGTTATGATTGTGTATGTAATTAGGATTGTAACTATTTTAAAGTTTAAGACTGTAATTATACTATATATTAGTTTATTCCTTTTCTTGACAGTAGTACTCATAATTCGTTACACTTATACATATTTCATTTTTAGTTCATGAGAATTATGTGTAAAGAGTAATGAAACGTATTGTGTGTGTTGCCTTGAGTGCCCTTTTGTGTTGTGTGGGCTCTGCGGAGGCAGAAAAACAACAATTACATAGCGATAAGGGAATAGTGTCTGTAAATACAGACAATCGTGAGAGCAGCGTCAAAACAGATACCCGTGAGGACCGCATCAAAGCAGTCTCTGAGGGCTTTCATATTAATCCTGCTGCTACGCCTGATCATGTGATTGGTGAAGGGGGTCCTCTCGTAATGGATCGCCAAGAGACAAAGACAGTGCAGTACAGCAATGTAGACGCGGTAAATCGCGCTATCAACGCGGTGGCTATGTCTAATGTATCCAATGCGATGTATGGCGTTAAAGGTAAACCGTGGATGCGACGCACTACGCTGAGCTTCCAGTTCCAAGAGGGGTGGAAACCATTGTACTCTGTGGAGACTGTTCAGCCCCTAGGCCATTACGATGATGCGTCTCGCCATGTATGGTTTACGCAGCAGCGTATTTCTCGGGCTTCCGATATTGGGACAACCCTCAACGTAGGCGTTGGGTACCGACGTATCTCGAAGGATGATCGTCGTCTTTATGGTGCGCATCTCTTCTATGACCATCGCTTCTTGCGTCATCACGACCGCCTCAGTGCGGGCCTTGAATATATGTCTGGTGAAAGCGAGTTCCGCTTCAACTGGTACGACTCTGCTTCTGATGAGCGCATCCTCGATGCGAACCTCCATACCTTGGAGCGTGTAGCCAATGGTTATACCCTCGAATATGGTAAGACTTTCAAAAATGCTCGCTGGGCGAGAGTCTATGTAGAGGGGTATTATTGGAATCAAGAACGTCAGGCTGATAAGAACGGTTTGCGCGTTGGTTCCGAGTTGCAACTCACACCACGTGTGTCTGTCGATATGGGCTATAACAAGCCTGAGCATAGCTCGGGCGGGGCGTACGGCAAGATTACATTCCGTTTGGCAGGATCTCCTGTAGCTTGGTATGGTGGTAAGCACAGAGTTGAGGGTGCTATGAGTGTTCGTTCCAAAATGCTAAGCCTTGTAAGACGTCATAATACAATCTGGGTTGAGTAATAATTTTGATAATACTATTCAGTACTTGAATAGAAATGCGACTTATAAGGTTTATTGATTTTTAATGAAAATTTAATGAAAAACTGGCTATTATCATTGTTATATAAATGATATACTCAAGTAGAGAAAGGTGAGTGTTGGTATTGTCTGTTCTTCGAAGAGAATAGCTTTTGTTAAAAGCTATTCTCTTAATATGTAGCCCCCCTACATTATGTCGTATGAGTATTGTTCATAACTAGTTACTCTCCAGTTACGTTAATAACTATATTAAAGTATAACTTTAAATCTCTCTCTCTCAATAACACTTATATCATACGGCAAGTATCAGAAACCACCTTATCTCCAAATTAAAAGTGGGTAGTTAATCTCTATTGATTAACTATCCACTTTTTGTGCTTACTAGGCTAGTACACGTTTATAGTGTTCTTATCACTATGTCCCTCTATTTTTAGAAATACTATTAAATAGTTACATAACATTAAAAACAGTCGATTTTAATTTAGCAAAAATTAAATAAATAATAAAAATTGTTTACAATTTTGAAATATATGTTACAATGCTCATATAAAAATATGAATGTTTTGTGAAAAATGTAATGTGTAATATGGACTATTATCTAAGATAGTTTTTAACAGGACGGGAACTAATTATGAAAATAACTAAAATCTTATTAACTACTATGGTGCTAACTTCTATTGCTACATCAGCATTCGCATCTAGAGCTGTAAATATTATTTCAGGGGATGGTAAAAATATTGCGACAGCATTCCGTGATAGAGATGCATATAGATGGGATACGTCGACTGGTGCACTTGTAAAAAGCGGTACTGATTTAGAATATATTGTATCATTAAATGAGGATCTAAAAGAAATTAGATCTGCAAAATTTAAAGAGAATGTTGGTCCATTTGGTGAAAAATCTAATCTAGATATCAACTCTGATATTCTTGTATATACTAAATCAAATGTTGATAATAGCAATTCTGGTACATCCTATCTCAATGCACATGATTTATATTTTCGAACAGATAACCGTAATCATCCAAATCTATCAGCATCTAGCACATTTAGAGCTGATTTAATTAGTATGTATCAGGATAGTAAAAGTATTAGAATTGCCCCTGGAATGGATGGTATAAAAGCTGAAGACATTTCTGAAAATTATAGTGAATTTTATCACTTAACATCTATCCCTACAATGTCTCACTTAGATAAACGTGGTGAAACTAAGATTGATGGTAGTGTTATTGAGCTTCATAATAAAGCAGTAAATGGTGAAGATGAGCAATTGACTGCTATCGACGGTAAGCACATCAGTTTTAATAAATCTGGTGACTATAAAACTTCTGTGGATGTAGATGGTATTTCTACATTGCATTATGATCAGGGTATGAGCGCATATGCTGGTGGTATTGATGTATGGGGCCACAAAAATGATGATACTACTGAACTAAGAGAAATGTCATTCTCTGTTAGTAAAGTTGATGTAGGAGGTCAGCAAATTCATGGCGTATCTAACGGTGAAGCTGATACTGATGCAGTAAACGTAGCACAACTTAAAAAGGTGAAAGACGAAATCACTGCTGCTACAGGTACTACAACAGTAACGGCAGGTGACCACATTACGGTAACACCAACAATCAATGGTAATAGCCGTGATTATAAAGTATCTTTGTCTAAAGATATTACGGACCAAATTAACAATAATACAGGAAACATCGCTAAGAATACAGAGGATATCAAAAACCTTAAAGGCAATGTAACAGATATTCAAAACAATATTACAAACATCAATAACAATATGAACTCCTTCAAAGGCGACCTTTCCAAGATGGATAAACGTATCGATAAATCTGTAGCAGGCGCTGCAGCGTTGGCGGCTTTACATCCACTTGATTTCGATCCAGACGCTAAATGGGACTTTGCTGCAGGTTATGGTCACTACCGCAGTGGTGATGCGACAGCTATCGGTGCTTTCTACCGTCCTAACGAAGATGTACAACTTAGCATCGGTTCCACAGTGGGCGGTGATGAAACAGTATTTAATGCTGGCTTGTCTGTGAAAGTAGGCGCTCATAGTGGTGTATCTCGTTCTCGTGTAGCTATCGGCAAAGATGTATTGGCTCTTAAGAAAACTGTAGCTGAACAAAATGCACAAATCCAAAAATTGACTGTATTATTGAACGGCGAAGCTGGTACTAAGATGAAAGCTGACCATACTACATTGTTCCCAGACGTGGCTGCAAACCACTGGGCATATGAAGCGGTAAGTGATTTATCTCGCCGTGGTCTCGTTGAAGGTTATCCAGATGGCACATTTGGTGGTGACCGCTTGTTAACTCGTTATGAATTCGCACAAATCGTATACCGTGCAATCCAAGACGGCGTAACAGTAGATGATCGCCTCGTTACTGAGTTCAGCCCAGAAATGGCATTATTCCGCGTGGACACAGTAGCGAAAAATGCTCAAGGTGAACCAACAATTGAACGCGTTCGTGTAAATAAAAAATAAAATAGGTTATTTACATAATAATTGGCTACTACGTAGATTAACACTTCTAGATACATTATGTAGTAGCCAAATTAAATAAGCGTAACTGATATAGATTGAATTGCACTCTATACCAGTTACGCTTTTATTTTTGTGTGAGTAAATTTTGAAAGTGAAACTAAGGCTTACTTTTTTTCTTATTAAGTCGCAACTATGTCATACCTTAATTAGAAGTAATGTAATAACTTAAGTAGTGACGTATCAAAATAAAAATGGTGTTTTAAGATTGGTGTCTGAAATAGCCTAGTTCCACTAAATGTTTAATAGATTCATCGAGGTATTGTTCGCTTGGGACTGTGAAGGTCTCACCATCTGCTTTCGTACGAGTAATGGTTAGGGTTTCATCTAAAATCTTAATTAGTTCGTCACGAGTCGTTGGCTGTGCCATTTGTTTCATGACGTACAGTAGACCTTCATCTACAGTAGGATCCTCTTGATTAAACATGTTGCCTAAGGACATATATTGCTTGCCGTTGCCTTCAATAAGGGTGGAGACATATCTAATGAATCGCTCTGGAATGTAGCTCACATTTTCTATAAATGGTAATTTTTTGTATTTTTCACCATACGCACGTAGATGGCCCAAAATGGTTAGCAAAAATAGCTGTACGTACAATCTGTCCTTGCTATATTCCTCATTAGGATGATTCTCAGCCATGTAGTCTACAATGTCTTGCACATTAAATTGCTGGAACGTGCGCATAAATTGTTTGAGCGTAATGCGTAGCGCATCTGTCCAATTCGGAGGCATTCCTAAGCGGTCTTCAAAAGGCGCTGCAAAATACAGCGTGTCCAGAATGTCTTTTTGAACCGTTTCGTCCCGCACAATTTTATCTCTGTTACATGGTTTCGTTAATAGTGCCATGCGGAACTGTGTATCATAGACAAAGTCGTAATACTGTTCTTTGTCCTTATGGTTGCCGTTGGCAAGCGTTTTGATATTATCCACAATCTTATCATCGAGCCATGTGATAAAGGATTTTTCGATGCTTTCATCACCGATATATACGCAGCCTTGCTGTTCGGCACGTTCGATAAACTCAGATACATACACAGGATCGTTAAAGGTTTCTAAATATTCATGGCCTACATAATAATCATTGGACTCTAAGACGCGATTAATATTATCGATTTTGTAACCCGATTGTTTTTGGGAACGCTGGTCCATCTTCATTGTTTCGCCAATGAGTTTTAACACGTTTTTAGTGTATACAGTACGTTCTTGCAGTGATTGAGACTTAAATTGTTTTTCAGAGTAGAGCATAATATCGCGCATTTGCTCTAATCTCTTCCAACCAGGATACGTGTTGTAGGACACATAAGCGATGCCGCGATCAGATAGATTGCGATTACAAATGCTGAGGATTTTATCCTTAACGATATCAGGCACCCAAGACCAAATGCCGTGAACGAGAATGTAATCGAAGGTGCCAAAGTCATCATCGATGTCCATGATATCTTTTTCTAACAAGGTTACATTGGTGAGCCCCATGGATTCGATTAATTCGTTACCGTGTTTGATTTGTACAGATGACAGGTCGATGCCTGTGAAAGTAGCCTCTGGATAGTACAGCGCTTGTGGAATGATATTGCCGCCACAAGAGGAGCCTAGCTCAAGCACACGCGCACCCTTAATTGGCGCCGGATCAAGACCGTAGATGCGCGCCGTTGCAATTAATGAATTAATAGAACAACTAGCAAAGGCTTTAGATACATAAAGGAAATCATCATACGAGTCCTTTAATGCCTCAATGCCCGCTTGGTCAGTAGACGGTTGATGCGGAGGGGGACTAATGGCTTGGCCTTCGCTGCTATTACCTTTTACTATTTCTTCTGTGGTTTCTTTATACATATCTTTATGTGCTTCTTTTGGTTGTGTGTCCATGGTAAATCCTCATTGTTACTATATGGTTAAATTTTACCTCATTATGATTAAGTATATCATAATTTCTATTATATATAGGCTATAACTAGATAAATATTTCACAACTATTTCATATATAAATTGATAAATGAAAAAATAGTGAAACAGTCTATAAAAAACTATAATAATCTGAAATAGAAATTCTTAGATCATCTATATTTTAAAGATAATATATAAATACGCTTTGAAATCGATAAAAATCAATATGATTAAATCTATTAATCGTTTATTTATAACTTACAATAATGTAAATATCGAAAAAAACTGTACTGTATAGAGAAAAATAAATTAAGTTTTATAAAATAGGATTAAAACACACAAAAAATGAGTAAAAAATCACTCATATATTAAATTTTGTTTAACAAAATAAAGGTTCTAATAATAAACTTTATGAATTATGATAAAAACATGAAGGAGACTATTTACAAGATTTTCGATATATGATATTCTGTTCATGACACAAAATGAAAATAATATGAAAGATACTCAGAAAGCCATTAAATATGGGATGTTTGAACTTTTAGTCTTTTGTATTTATTGATTATTATTTATAAGGATGCTTAATTGTAGAATGAAATTGAACACATAAAAAATCCATATTAGTACAAGTGATAAGATTAGAGTATCAAATTCGCAATCAATCACGAGGTACTAA
>JAWERH010000032.1:0-16396 GCA_032482215.1 Veillonella sp.
TTAGCTCGGTTATACCTATGAGGAAGCTTATGTCTGATTTATTGATTACCAATGTAGACGTCTTAACTAATGAGGGCGTTCTCAAGAATCATGCCATTGAAATTGAAAATGGCTTTATTACAGCTATTGTAAAGAATAGTGAAGTAGAAAAGGCTAAAGAGTCTGCTAAGGATGTATTAGATGGAAAAGGCCAATTGGCTGCTCCAGGTCTTATTAATACACATACGCACATTGCAATGGGTTTATTTAGAAACTATGCAGATGATCTTGAGCTCATGGACTGGCTAGAAACGGCTATTTGGCCTACTGAGGCAAAGCTTAACGATGAATATGTACGGTATGGCACACAACTTGGCATCGCTGAAATGTTGCGTTCTGGTACAACAACCTTTAGCGATATGTATTTCTTTATGAATACTACTGCTGAGGTAGTAAAAGAAATTGGTATTCGCGCCGTACTATCTCGTGGCTTAGCAGGTGTATCCCCAACAGCAGATCAAGCATTAGTTGAAAATGCTGATTTATTCCGCACATGGAATGGCTTTGATAATGACCGTATCAAGGTATTACTTGGACCGCATGCACCATATACTTGTCCAGATGCGTACATGGAAAAGGTTATTGCCTTATCTCATGAACTAAATTGTGGCATTCATATGCACTTGTCCGAAACAAAAGGGGAAGTAGAGAATGTTATAAAAGCTACTGGTAAGACACCAATTGCTCATATGCATGATTTAGGGTTATTCTGGAATACTACATTAGCTGCACACTGTGTTCATGTAACAGACGAAGATATGGATATTATGGCAGAAAACAATGTAGCTGTTGCTCATAATCCACAATCTAACCTTAAATTAGCAAGTGGTATTGCACCAGTTCCTGAAATGATTGCTGCTACCTTACACAAAGCACGTCTCTACGATCCTAAAGCCATTCCTGCACAAGCAGCATGGAATATGGGCACTGTAGAAGGTGCAAAAGCCTTAGGCTATACAGATCTTGGCGTTTTAGCAAAAGGCTATCGTGCAGATATCGTATTATATGACGTATCTGGTATGCACTGGATGCCTCGCTATAACGATTTAGCAGCACTTGTATACTCTGCTAACAGTTCTGATGTAAATACTACAATTGTAGGTGGCAAAGTTCTTATGAAAGACAAAGAATTGCTTACTATTGATGAAGAAAAACTTCGTGCAGAAATCACTAAGGCTCAAGAGTATTTCAGTAACTAATATATTAAAAAAACTATAGCTGTAATTGATTAGCTTTTTCTTGTCTAGTTTAGTACTAGTTAGGTTTGTATTTATATAATATAAGTTTGTATGCGAGGTACTGCTATGCTAAAAAGAATACTTCAATACCTTTCACTTTGTATCGCCTTAGTTAGTTTGTTGATATTAGCTGGTTGTAGTAGTAATAGTGCGTCTTCTCAGCCTAAAGGACCTGAAGGGGAATGGATTGCTTACTCAGGCTATACCGTTCAAAATGTAGTGAGTGCTGTTGACACGCCTATTTTTACGATGAATCTTACAGCTCGAAATGATAGTAAGACGATTTATACAGCAGATATGAAAGCTTATAACTATCAATATACGACGCCTGAAAAGAGACCTGTTATTGAATCTACTCAAATGGTAGGGGATATAAAGGAAACTCGTCTAAATTATATTACGGCACTTACACTTGTAATGAGTGCTAACGATATAGTAGGTAATGCAGATAGCTCAAATTCTAATACAATTAAGATGGATATTACTGGCATACCAAATACTGCTCTTATTTATGATTCAAAAACAGATACTATTAAATTTATGGATCAAACCTTTAAACGAGTAAACGAAACGAACAATTTACAAACATTAGCCGATGCGTATAAGAAAGATCTTCAAGTAGCTTCTAATAAATATTTAGAAGAGATTGGCAATGCAGCAAATCCTAAAACAAAGTTTATAACAACCTATAACTTTGATGACTCTATCATTAAAGACAATAAGAAATAATAAATAAAATAAAACCCACTCATAGTATGATATATTCCTTTATTAGATACCTAATAAAAGGGGTACATATCACATGGAGTGGGTTTATTTTGTAATGTTTTACTTTGAATGCTATTTTATTACTTTCACCAAGAACATTGGTACAGGAATATAAAATTCATCTTCTTCGTTGTAAATACGAGGACCTACTGTGGAGTCAATAGTGACGGAGCTAGCACCTAATTTTGTGAGCACTTCTTTATCCCATTGAGGGCGTGTAAAGGATGAAATTTCAAGCATATGATAAATCGTATGGCACCGCTCTTTTAAGTCATTGCTTACATGCTCATGGGCATGATGAACAGATTGTGGTAAGTCATGGTGATTGCGAGCATGTTCCGCATCATAATTGAGGATTAAACCGCCTGGACGAATGATGCGTAACCATTCAGCATAGGCTTTATCTGGATGTGGTAAGTTCCATGTTACATTGCGGGCTACAACGATATCAAAGGTATTGGAGTCAAAGCTGAGATTTTCAGCATCCATGACGGAGAAGGTAGCATCACAATCAAGGGATTCTGCCAGTTGATTTGCTTCGTCTATCATATTAGGCGTAATATCGATGCCGTGTACTGTATGTCCTAGTTGAGAGAGGATAATACTAAAGAAGCCTGCACCACAACCAATGTCTAAAATACGTAAAGAGCGATCAGAATCAAAGATATGACTCGTTAGTTCATCTCTCCATAATTTAAGTTTAGGGCTTTCTAATTCTTTAGCTCGCAATGACCCAAAATCACGTGCTCGATCGCTCCAATAAGCGGTAATAAACTCTTTGTCATCCTTCATAGGATGATTCTTTTCAAATATATCGTTCATCTTTTTGTTCTCCTCATTTTTAATACACTTAATAGTACCATAAAATGAGAATGTACCATACTATAAATATCACACTTACTACATAAATAATTAATATTGAATATGATATAATACATCTATATTTTTGTTTATGAAAGGGCAGGACAATGATTTTGCAGACGGGACAACGTACGGATATTCCTGCCTTTTATGGGCAATGGTTGATTAATCGTGTTCATCAAGGATTTGTAGATGTACGAAATCCCTATAACCCAATGCAGATAACACGGTATCCTATTAATCATGAAGTAGTAGATGGTATTGCGTTTTGTACAAAGAATCCTTTGCCATTTATTCCGCTCTTACATGAAATAAATGATTATAGACAGTTTTGGCACATGACTATAACCCCTTATGGTCCAGATATCGAGCCCTATGTACCAAAAGCAGATTCTGTAATAGACGGATTTAAACAAATATCAACAAGACTGAATCCTCAATCCATGGTGTGGCGTTATGATCCTATTATTTTAACCCATATCTACACAATAGATTTCCATTTTGAAAGCTTTTATAACATGGCTAAGGCGCTAGAAGGATATACGGATACGGTAGTTGTAAGTTTCTTAGATATATTTGATAAGGTGGCTCAGAACTTTCCTGAAGGTTTTAGACCAAGTGTTGATGTACAACATAACATTATTAAGGAGCTTATTTCTATTGCTCATTCTTGCAATATGGACCTTAAAACCTGTGGAGAAGGGGACGCATTTAAAGAATTAGGGGCTAATACGGAAGGTTGTTTAACCTTAGATTGTTATGAACGGGCTTGGAATGTTACGTTAAAAGCACCTAAACGGGCACCAGCGAGACCGGAATGTAATTGTTATTTACATGGTGATATAGGTGCCTATGATAGTTGTAGTCATTTCTGTCGCTATTGTTATGCTAATACAAATCAGGCGGCGGTCCGGCATAATCGTTTGTTACATGATCCAAATTCTAGTTTACTTATTGACCAGCTTTCAAAAACAGCAATTATTAAAGAAAGCATGGAAAAAAGCTGGATTGTTGATACAAATTACAGGCAAGAAACTCTATTTTAGATGGAATTACGATGCTATATAACGCCTATTTCGTTGACGAATCATGTAAAATAGATAGCAAAGGGGGTTGTCAAAGGGACACCTCAGGAATATAAGAGGGTAGAACGACGATTGTTATGTTTATACTATGTTAAAGGAGGTGTCGTATGATAACATACAAAAGTGATTCTAAAGATTCATCCCTAGTATCTCGTGAAGACTCTATGCCAGTCCTTGCCATGTGCTACGATTTTGATAAGACCTTAACACCTGATGATATGCAGGCGCAAGGCTTTATTCAATCTGTTGGCTATGATGAGGAGCAAATTAAGCAGTTCTGGCAAGAATCTAATCAATTGGCTAAGAAAAATGATATGGATAATAACTTGGCCTATATGTATAAGATGATCCAAGAAGCCGTAGGTCGCTTTTATGTAACTAAAGAAAAGCTCATGGAATATGGGAATCAAGTAGAATTGTATGACGGTGTTCGCACTTGGTTTGAACGTATTCGAGAATATGGATTAGAACATGGGGTTCGCATTGAGCATTATATTATCTCTTCTGGATTGAAAGAGATGATAGAAGGCACTGAAATGGCGAAAGAGGGAGCTTTCACCAAAATCTATGCTAGTGCATTCATGTTCGATGATAAAGGCGTAGCTGTGTGGCCTGCGCAAGCAATTAACTATACGAATAAAACTCAGTTTTTATTCCGTATTCAAAAAGGAATTCTAGATATTAATGATACAGGCGTTAACGATTATGTGAAACCTGAGGACCAACGTGTACCATTCCGCAATATGATTTATATTGGAGATAGTGATACAGATATTCCTTGCATGAGCCTTGTTAATGCTAATGGAGGCCATTCCATAGGTGTGTATGATCCTATTAAAAAGGACAAAGATAAAGTATATAAAATGATGCGTCATCACCGTATACGCTATTATGCACCAGCAGACTATACAAATGGCTCCCAATTAGATACATTAGTTAAACAAATTATACGTAAAACAGCAGCATATGAAGTGTTAGAGGGCGAGTATATACATTGTAAACACGAAGCAGAGGAGTAATATGGAACAATCTAAATTGACAAGTGAATGGATATTTATTTAACCGTAAAGAGCTAAAAGGATTTCCTTTACATACATTGCCTATGTGGACTGTAACATTCCCAACAGGTCATATTACATGCTGTGATCCTTTGGTAACATTACCTAATAAACCAGATACGTATATTAGAACTGTAGAACCAGGTACGTATTTGTTAGAAACAAAAATTATTGAAATGGAGCCAAATGAGTATCGCTATGTGGCGAGCCGTGTTGTTTTTAGTGGCAATGAGCCTGTGAACTATGAATTGGCTTTAAAAGGTACGGAAGACTTAACAGATCTTGATGATGGTGAAAGCTACATCGGATTCCCTGTAGATTCTGGACTTGCTACTGTAGTTGATGCAGAAACTATCGAAACTTATAGAAAGTTCTATGATCAATGGCATACAAACTATCCTGACAAGAATATCTATGATGATTACTACAGTGATTTGTTCCAGTTAAATGCATTGGCATATCCACAATTCCAACGGTCTAAAGGGGATTGGATTAACTTTACAATTCCTGAAACTGAATTAACAGTACCTATGATTCAATCGGGATTTGGAGATGGTTTATATCCTGTATACTGGGCCTTTGATAAAGATGGTCAAATCTGCCAACTGATTATGGAATATATTGATTGCAGCGAAGCATATCAATAATATGATCTAGTGTAGTATGTAAAGATATAAACCTAATAAACTTAATATATACAAAAAAGACGCTTAGCATACTAAGCGTCTTTTATATATTATATTTAATTGTAAGGTCTAAACTCCGAAAATCCAGTTAACGAATACACGAAGGATACTAAGACCTACAATAATTTCAGCTAAGAATCTTAAGGAACCTTCCATACCATTACCTAAATGTTTTAAACTGCCAATTTTGGCTTTACTTACGATGTCACACCAGCACATATAATACCTCCGTGAGAGTTAATATGAGTAAATTACATAACTTATATGCTTATTTTACAACCTTATATCAAAAATTTCAATATGTATTTAAAATTAAATAATAATAATTCTACACATACATCTATAATAATAAAATTATAGTTACCATAAACCTACATAAAATAAGGAATCATAAGAATCTAGTTAGTTTGGTATATATTAAGGTTATGTAAGACTTATATAAATATAGATAGCTAAATGATGTTATATAAAAAGATAGTTGTATTAGATACAAAGCATTATTTAAGAGTTTATTTGTATATACACCTAAGGTTAATGATTAATAGGCTTAAAAAACATAGTTTAAACATTTACATATATTAAGTTTTATATAGTGAGATTAACTAGGTTACATAAATTAAATTAGAATTATAAGGTTAGATAAATTGAGTTAAATATTGTGTAATGGACTGGATTACATAATATGAAACGATAGAATCTGTTGATTGATTAATTTAAAGGCTTATTTGGGTTGAAATATAAATAAACTAGCTTATAGATATATAGGCTAGTTTTTTATTTGTTTTTAAATTACTTCCGATAACGATATATTATCGGAAGTAATTATATAAAGAAAATTGGGCCTATATGGCCCAATCCCTTATATTATATAGTTTTTTAGCTATTTAAGCTTATTTACGTTTAAATGTGTATGGTTCGTATTCTACATCATTATGACGGTTAGTCCACCAATTCCAACCGATTCTTGCAAGCTTCCATGCAATAAAGCCTACGATGATTCCCAATACTAAGCCTGTTAATACATCTGTTGGATAATGTACAAATAGATATACTCTAGAAAATGCTACTACTAATGACCCAAGTAATGCTATAATTCCCAAATATCGCTTCTGAGGCGCTATTTGACTCAAGCCTAGGTAAATGGTCATGGCAGATGCAAATGAACCAAAACTATGGCCTGACGGGAATGAATAACTATTTGCTTTTGGTAATGCAGACTCTAATGGTACTGTTACATTAGGAAAATCTACAAATGGTCTTAATCGAGCTACATGTGGTTTTAAACCTTGGTCACCAATGATAAATACAAATCCTAATGCAATTATTATCGCAACGCCTAATACACGATATTTTTTCTGTAACATCAATAATAAGGCAATGACAATCCATAAGGCACCGCTGCCAGTAATTTTTGAAATAAATGCCATAATTGGTGTTAAAAAACTATATACAAGATGGTCATGTACATAGAAGATCAAGGAGTGATCAAATTGTAAGATTGTGTCCATAGTTTCCTCTTCTATTTTACTAAATGATAATTACTGAGAATGATTGAGAATAGATTATATCCTCAATATTCTGTATTGGATTTCCATATACTTTGTAATATGTATATATTGGTTTCTCAATTACATCCAAATAATAGCCTAAACTATTTATACCTCATGGTCAATAGTTTAGGCTATATTTAATAAAATCTTTAATTATGGTTTCTTTTTATCTGATTTTTTAGTTGAACCTTCAGGTGGCATTGTTATGATCGTATCTACTGGGTCATATACAGATTCAAAGGAATCAGTTTGTGTAACCCAGTTACCATATGTTATGGTTCTATACGTATTCATTGTTAAGCCTACATGCCCCTCTTGTACTTCTTTTTCTTTTAAAGATGGATCTACGCGTGTAATTGTCTTATTTGGTATTTCACTACGATCACCAACTGAAATAGATACATTTTTAGGCTTGTCTTGAGCAGTACCTATAATATAGATGGTTAGTGTACCATGATTCATCACACTGAGAATATAAATGGATTGTTGGTATGGATTTCTAAACTTAAAGTCTAAATAGCCCCATGCTACTGTAGCATCACGACCAGCTTGAATATATCCAACAGGTTCAAAGTGAGGTGTACGTTCTACAATATTCATGCCAGATAATAAGGCTGTATTAAAGATGGTAGAACTAACTTGGCAAATGCCACCACCAATACCTGGAACTAATTTGCCATCAATCATTACCGGTGCATCATCATAGCCAGCCTCAGCAGTACGCTCGCCTACAACATCGTTAAAGGAGAATACTGCACCAGGTTTAATCAATGTACCATTGATTTTATCAGATGCGAGTTGAATGTTATGTGTTCTGCTTTCATTATTTGGATCAAAATCTGTACTAAAGGATGCTAGAACGGTATTTAATGGTTTTAAATCAGAATCAGTAACCTTAATAGTATTTTTTGTGGTAAATACCATAGATAGAGATGTGATGCTTTCTCCAGATTGTAATTGATCCTTAAGGTTTTGTAAGGTTGCATCAATATCAATGCGTTTACCTTCTTTAGCAGGATGGAATACAACTTGACCATTCTCAATGGTTAGATATGCATCATGTCCTGGCGTATCAATTGATTTGGCAAGTTCTGTAAGGTAAGTTTTGCTTTTTACCTCGTCTAGCTTATATTGTGGCTGAAAATGTTGACCATAATATAAGGCGTAAAACCTATGTGAAAGTAATGTCAACCAATTATCTTCATAACCATAAGTAGAAATAGCTTTTACTACCGCCTCTGTATCTACTTGAATACCTAAATCATGATACGTAGCTTGTTTATTTTTATTATTACCCATATCAATGTTTATAGTCTGTTGCGGTATTTTACTATTTAGCTCTAGAATACGAGCTTGTAATTCATTTTTTGGTGTATTAGATAAATCAGTATCATTGTAGTATACACCATAAGATGTATTTTCTGTTGGGATGTATGAGCAACCGCTCGTACTCAGCAGGATTAGCATAGTTCCTAATATTAGATGTTTTTTACTCATTTTATATAAAATCTCCCAAATTAGTCATTATATTCTCTAATTATAGCATATAAGCTCCTATTCTATGGTACAATTATATTGATAATTTTAGGGGTAAGGGTGAATTATGTCAGAGTCTAAGGAACAACAAAAACATTTCTATTTGCGCAATAATGATGCGCTTATGAATAGTACCAAGTTGTCTATGAAAGCAAAACAAAGTATATTGCTATCTAAGGCTGAGAACACTGTAGATGCTTACGAATCGGATTGGGACGATTTCGTTGATTGGTGTACCTATCAAAAGGTAGCTTATTTTCCGGCTACACCAGAAACCATAGTGAACTATATAAATGATCTTGCTGATTATGCTAAGGCAAATACAATCTCTCGTCGTATTAGCGCTATATCTGAGAATTATAATGCCTCTGGACATCGGGATAATCCATGTATGGCACCAATCGTAAAACAAGCGTTACGAGGGATTAGACGTTTAAAAGGTACATTCCAACAAGGTAAGACACCAGTTCTATTAGAAGATATCGAAGATATTCTAGATTGTATGACTAAACTAGATGTACCTGAATTACAGCTATTACGAGATAAGGCCATTCTTTTAATTGGATTTATGGGTGCTTTTCGTCGTAGTGAAATTGCAGCTATTACAGTAGAGCATCTACAGTTTTCTCCGCAAGGTGTTGAAATCTTTGTGCCATCCTCAAAAGCGGACCAAGAAGGTCAAGGTGCTGTGGTAGCCATTCCTCATATACCTGGCTCCCCTTTAGATGCTGTGAAGGCCTTACAACAATGGTTACGTGCTTCTGGTATTTCTGAAGGCCCTATATTTAGAGGTTTTACTAAAAATATGTCATTACGTAAAACGGCTATATCCGATAAGATGATTGCAGAAATCGTAAAAAAATATATTTCTCTTATCGGTCTTGATCCAACTATGTATGGTGCCCATAGTCTACGTCATGGCTTTGCAACAACTGCTGCAGCTTATGGTGTAGAAGAACGTAATATTATGCGTCAAACACGTCATCATAGTGTTAATATGGTTCGTCGTTATATTAATGAAGCGAACAAGTTTGTAGACAATCCTATTTCCACAATTTTTGAAAAGCGATTTAAATAACAATCATATATCAGTTAATAAAATAAAGTATATAACAAAAAGCAGCTATCTCTACCGAGTAGCTGCTTTTTTGCGTGGGATATTCCCATATATATTTAGTTTTGAGCCACATAGTCCAAAGCTCTAACTGGACTATTAGATTTATGTGCTGGTACCTTTAATACTGTACCAGGTACAAGTGTACCAGAATCACTGATGTTGTTAAGTTCTTTCATGGCATATACCATTTCTCGAACATCCATATCTTTATGAGCTGTACGAGCTGCAATATCCCACATGGTATCGCCTGCTTGTACCTTTACTTCACGTACTGCATGTGTATTTGTATCTGTTACAGGATTTGTCATATTATAACCAAATAATACTGTTAAACACATTCCTAGCATCATTAATATATTTTTCATATCATACCTCACATTTATATCGAACATAATATCTGAGAACATTTGTTTGTTTACATGCATATGATAGCACACAAACAAATGTTCGGTCAAGACTTTTAGAACAAATGTTTGCAAAAACTTTTAAAATTGCCTATAATAAGTATGTAAGTTAGTAATTATCTTACTTTTTTATTATATAGTATGACATGTGTTATTTTTTACGCATAAAATATTGACAATATATTGACTTTGGAGGTTCATCGTGAGACGCCCTGCTACAGATATTAATACTAAACAGCGCCGTATATTAGATTTTATTAAAGACTCATTACATAATGAATATCGTTGTCCTACAGTTCGTGAAATCTGTACACATGTAGGACTTAGTTCTACATCTACTGTACAATCTCATTTGAATGCTCTTGAAAAGTTTGGTTATATTAAACGAGATCCTAATAAAAACCGTGCTATTACTGTTTTAGAGGATACAAAACCTTCTATTTCTGTAGATGGTAATGAAACTTCCAGTTCAGATAACTTTGAATTTTTAGGTGCCGGTCTTAAACAAGTACCTCTTATTGGTACTGTTCAAGCTGGTATGCCTATTACTGCTGTAGAAAACTTAGAGTCTACCCTTACATTGCCTGTTCAATTGACTGGAGATTCTGATTGTTTTTTACTTCGTGTTCAAGGCGAATCTATGATGAATATCGGTATGTATGAAGGCGATATGCTTATTGTACGTCATCAAAATACAGCTAATAATGGAGACGTTGTAGTGGCTCGTATTGATGATGAAGCTACTGTAAAACGTTTTTATAAAGAAAATGGACATATTCGTTTACAGCCTGAAAATGATGATTTTGATCCTATTATTGTGGATGACTGTCATATTGAAGGCCTAGTAATCGGTCTTGTACGAGATAGAATTTAACAAAAAACGGCTACATATTGTAGCCGTTTTTTTGTTATTATACACTTTATATTTTATTATAACTATTTTTTCTGCGTAGTGTTGCAAATATAGCACCTGAAATATTATGCCATACACTAAAGATAGCTCCTACTAACGTTGCTAAAGGATTTAATGCAAAATTTGTTGCCGCCAATGTGACTGCTAAACCACTATTTTGCTAGTGCTGTAGTTTTATCATATCTTAATTTAAGTATATATCCTACACCTAAGCCTAACAGCATGCCTAGTATATTATGTATACCAACAACTATTAGTGTTTCTAGGCCAGAAATTAAAAGTTTATCTCTATTAATGGCTATAATGGCTGCTATTAATAATATGATAGCAATCATAGAAACAATAGGACTTACGCTAGTTAATGTATTAATCCGTGATTTACAAACATATTGGATGATTGCACCTAATAATATAGGAACTATAATTACTTTTACCATAGTTATTATCATTGGTAGTAATGCTACATTTACCCATGTACCTCCCAAATATAGGATTAGTAAAGGCGTTACAATTGGTGCTATTAATGTTGAAGTAATCGTCATTCCTACAGATAAAGGAACATCACCTTTAGCAATATAGGTGATGACATTGCTGGCGGTTCCACCTGGACAGCAGCCAACTAATATGACACCAATTGCTAAATCTGGAGGTAATGTAAAAATATGACAGATTCCCCAAGCTAATAAAGGCATTATTGTATATTGAGCCAGTACACCTATACAAATATCCTTTGGATGTCTGAGAATACTACACAAATCTTCAAATTTAATAGTTAGTCCCATGCCAAACATAGCGATGCCAAGTAAAAATGGTGTATACGCTATGGCCCAAGAAAAATATGAAGGCACTATATAAGCAATACAAGAAAAGCCTATGATTAGTATCATTAAGTATTTGGATATCAGTTGATTTAGTGTTACTAGTTGCTTCATAACCTCTCCCTCCTAATTTGGATCATAGGAGAAGTTATCTATTAGACGTGTAGTACCAATATATACTGCCATGGCAACTAGAACAGGAGCATTAATCTCTTCAACTGGTTGCATAGTATTAGCATCTACAACTGAAATATAGTCAATTTTAGCAAGAGGCTCTGACTGTATTATTTCTGTCATAGTATTAATTATGCTATCCGCAGAACAACCTGGTGTAATTGATTCTTTACCTTTTTGGATAGATTTATATAATATAGTTGCTGCCTTACGCTCTTCAGTCGATAAATATGTATTGCGAGAAGATTTTGCTAATCCATCTTGTTCACGCACAATAGGAACACCAATAATATTTACAGGAAAGTTTAAATCAAAAACCATTTTACGGATAATGGCTAATTGCTGTGCATCCTTCTCACCAAAATATGCATTTGTAGGCTGAATAATATTAAAGAATTTTGCTACAACAGTACATACACCTTTAAAGTGAATTGGTCTACGAATGCCACATAATGTACTAGATAAATCAACAATATCTACAAAAGCCTTTTTATCTTGATACATTTCTTCTGGACTAGGTGTAAATATGAGGTCCACACCATGTGATTCACATAGCTTTTTATCGCTATTGATATCACGTGGATATGTGCTTAAATCTTCATTTTCTCCAAATTGAATGGGATTAACGAAAATAGAGACAATTACCTTATCATTATTTTTTCTTGCTTGATCTATTAATGATGCGTGCCCATCGTGTAAAAACCCCATGGTTGGGACGTAACCAATGGAATAGCCTTCTTTTTTCCATTTATTAATCGTATTGCGTACATTTTCAATTGTAAGTACATGTTCCATAGTAATTCCTCCGTTTATTGTAAATACGAAGATAGTCCTATACAGTCTACTGTAATTCGATCAATAACAATTAATTTTGATCAACTAATAAACCATGTTTCTCATAGTTTTTTATATGACTTATCTTGTTGTTTGTATCTACAAATACAACGAGAGGCTTATGGCTCTCAACTTCAGTTTCATTCAACTGTGCATAACACATGATAATAATTTTATCATGTACTTGTACATGTCGTGCAGCAGCTCCATTTAAACATATAACACCACTACCGGCTTCTCCGGCTATAGTATATGTGCTAAATCGTGCTCCATTATTAATATTTACAATTTGAACTTGCTCATATTCTCGTATTCCAGATGCACTCAAAAGATCTGTATCTATAGTAATGCTCCCCACATAATCAAGTTCTGCTTGTGTCACAGTAGCTCTGTGAATTTTACCTTTTAACATTGTTAGTTCCATGTTAAACTCCTTGTGTTTTAATGTAATCGCCATTAACAGTAGACTAGAGTATAGTTGAAAATACTATCTCCAGTGCAATTATATCATAATAAAAAGTTTACACATTATATTTTTGGTTATTAGACTATAAAGATTAGTAACAAATATAAGACATATAAAACAAAACCAGTAGCTACATAGTAGTTACTGGTTTTATGATTATTTATATATTATTGTAAATATTCTGCTAAAGCTTTATCAATATATGCTGCTTCTTCGGCACTAGGGTCACACATTGGCAAATTAAATACACCAGCAGGTAAACCTATTTTACGGACTGCATATTTAACAGGAATAGGATTTGTAGTAATAAACATAGCTTTTATGATATCCGCTAAGCTTTGATGAATACGAAGTGCTTCGTGATTATGACCAGATTCATAAGCTTGAATCATAGCATTCATATCTTTGCCTGCTACATGAGAAACTACGGATACAACACCGCATGCTCCTACAGATAGCATTGGCAATGTAAGACCATCATCTCCGCTATATACCATGAAGTCATCCTCAGGCATTAAGCGTTTAATTTCAGATGAAATCATAAGATTGCCACTAGCCTCTTTAATCGCGCATACATGTGGATACTCACTATGTAATTGTGCTAGTGTTGTTGGGAAAATGCCTGTTCCTACACGGCTTGGTACATTATATACCATGATTGGCAGTGTAGTAGCCTCTGCAATAGCTTTAAAGTGTAAGTATTGGCCTTGTTGATTTGGCTTATTGTAGTAAGGTACTACAACTAATAAACCATCGATTCCATCAATTTTAGATACTTCTTTTACAAAATTTACGGAAGATTTTGTATCATTAGTACCAACATTGGCAATAATTGTACCTTTATGACCACATTCTTTAGCGATAGCCGTAAATAAAGCTAATTTATCCTCTTTAGACATAGTTGGATTTTCTCCTGTTGTACCACATACAACAAGACCATCAGAACCATTATCTAATAAATGATGAGCAATAGCTATACTATTTTCTATGTTAAGGGATCCATCATTATTAAATGATGTAATCATAGCCGTTAATACTCGACCAAAGGTTTTCATATCTGTCCTCCCCTTGATAGATTAAAATGCTTGTTTTTCTACCAAGTACTCAGCAATTTGCAACGCATTAAGTGCTGCACCTTTACGAATTTGGTCCCCTACAATCCAGAAATTCATACCTTTGTCATTATATAAGTCTTTACGAATACGGCCGATTTCACAGTCGTTTTGATTAGACGTATATAATGGCATAGGATAAATTTGTTCTGCAGGATTATCTTTTACTTGTAAACCAGGGAATTTTTCACATGCTGCTTTGAAAGCTTCTACAGAAACTGGTTCAGCTGTTTCTACTAAAACAGATTCAGAGTGGGAACGATACACTGGAACACGTACAGTAGTTGGTACTACTTGAATTGTGTCGTCATGAAGAATTTTTTGTGTTTCATTGACCATTTTCATTTCTTCTTTTGTGTAATCATTGTCCAAGAACACATCAATTTGTGGCAATAAGTTAAATGCTACAGGATAATGTTTAGGGGCAGATCCTGTTGGCAATAAGTTTGCAGTCATTTCTTCGCCATACCTTCTTTACCTGCACCAGATACTGCTTGATATGTACTTACAACAATGCGTTTAATTGGAGAAATATCATGAAGTGGTTTCAAACCTAAGCTCATAATAATAGTGGAGCAGTTAGGATTAGCAATGATACCTTTATGTTTTAAAATATCTTCTGGATTTACTTCTGGTACTACAAGAGGTACTTCAGGATCCATACGGAATGCACTAGAGTTATCAATAACGATAGCGCCTCTTTTAGCTGCTTCTGGTGCTAATGTTTTAGAAATAGAACCACCTGCAAATAGAGCGATATCAATATTTGCAAAAGATTCAGGTTTAGCTTCCTCTACTACATATGTTTTACCATTAACGGTAAGTTCAGTACCTGCAGAACGAGCAGATGCTAACAATTTTAGATTTTCATATGGGAAATTACGCTCTTCAATAAGTGTAATAAATTCAGCACCTACTGCACCAGTAGCACCAAGAATTGCAACATTAGGTTTTTTCATTACTTTTACATGCTAATACTACGCCTGGCATAAAGGAAAGACGGCTTAAACTATCGTGACGAATTGTTAATGTTTCATCATAGCCACCAAATAGTACTTCTTGGTGAGCTACGTAACCAGGTAAACGAACGCTGTGAATGGTTACGTCATCAACCTTAGCACCACGAGCACCTGGTAAACTTTCACGAGTTAAATCTTCTGCTGCAGTTGCATTCGCAGCTTGTTTAGCTTCGTTAATTAATTTAGCTGTTAAAATAGATGTACCGGATGGAGCATCATATTTATGGTTATGATGAAGCTCAATAATTTCTACATTAGGGAAATATGGAGCCAATTCTGCAGAAACCTTCATCATCATAACTGCACCAAGAGAGAAATTAGGTGCTACAAGGCAATTGGCATTATTCTTACGACCAATAGCATCTAATTCATCGCGTTGTTCCGCTGTTAAACCAGTAGTACCAATAACTACATGAATGCCTGCGGATAACATCTTTTTAGCATTTTCATAGATGACAGCAGGATTTGTAAAATCTACAATAACATCAGGTTTATTTGTATCAAGTACCTCATCGATGGAGGCATTCATTGTAATTCCTAATTGTTCGATGCCCGCTACGGTGCCTACATCTTGACCTGCCTTAGTAGAATCGATACCACCTACTAATGTTAATTCAGAATCATTATGTACTGCTTTGACTACTTCGCGGCCCATTTTACCGCCAGCGCCATTTACCATTACTCGAATCATATATACCTCCAAAAAAGCCAGTGGATG
>JAWERH010000033.1:0-6464 GCA_032482215.1 Veillonella sp.
AGATTCAATAAATACAATAAACGATTGAATTGGTTGTTTATATAGTAATCCTAAACCTTGATTCAATGTTTCTAATTTAGAAAGCCAATCTTTCGTTTTGTGTGCTTTAAACCGTTGCGCTAAATTATATACAAATTGACGCATATATTTAGTCTGCAAGATATATGTACCTAAAAGCGTGGCAATAACAGCTAATACAGCGAAAATTAACAGCATATCTCGTGAGATATAAGGAATTTCAATGGCATCACGTAAAAATACTAAAGGTAACATGATGACCAAGAACATAATAGAAAATACGGTGCGTATTAATACGATTGGCGTGCCTTTAGATATTGGTACACCATAACTTTTCAATACTAGAACTTGCGCTACAGCACCTCCACTGGCACCTGGTGTCAACATGGCCATAAAATAATTACTAAAAATTACGCGAAGTACCGCTTTTATGGATAGCTTGTACCCACCGATTTTTACAAGTCTTTGTAACCGTAGGCCATCAAAATACATACCTGCTGCTAAAGCTATCAAAGCTAATAATAAAGAAATACTATTAAATGATGAAATTGTTTTTAATGCATCTAAATCAATAGTGTAGTAAATGATACCAATTGACACAGCCAATAGTAAGAGAAACATAAAAATGCCTCTCTTCATCATTTTACTCATATCAAGTCTCCATAATTAATTAGCTCAATATTATGTTGTCTAATATATAAACGCGTATGGTTAGAACAAACAGCTTGTAATTCATCCTCCCAATGATAGCCCCATTTATATTGATTTCCCAAAATCGTATTATTTAAACCTGGATGAATCATCAATTCATGAGTACCTGATTTTTTAGATACGGATTTTAATATACCCATTAACGTTTTCTGGTTAATGTGTCCCCCGTTTACCATACCCCAAAAATATTGTGTGGAATACATACCATTATCCCGCACTGTAGGCCTTGCCTTTGCCGCTACAGTAGATAAACCGACCTTGCCTAGTAATCGCACTGGCGAGTACATATAATTGACAAATAAAGAGGATTCATCTGGAATGCGTATTGCATTAATACCATAGTGTTTAGCTTGCTCAATAACGATTGGTAGTACCGTTGGTAATACATGCATATGTTGATGACCATCAATATGTGTTACGTGCAAACCGGACTCAATGATCCGTTCCATTTGAGCATGAATTTCTTTGCGCAACTCACTATAGTTAATCTTTCCAGTATAAATTCGTTTCATAAAATCGATATATGTTTCAGGAAAGACGCCTTCGGATGTAAGCAGAGATGGTACTTCAGATGGATTACATACCGGTTTTAGCCCACCTACTAAGGCGATATGAACACCAATGCCCAACTTAGGGTTATTTTTTGCCATACTTACGGCTTCTGTAAAAGCTTCGCCTCCCGCTAATAGAGAGGTGCTCGTAATGATACCTGTACGGTGGCCATCAATAACTGCAGCATTAACTGCACTATGAAGACCAAAATCGTCGGCATTTACTATTAATTTGGACATAGTTTTCTTCCTTTTCATTAAAAAAGGGGAGAACTTTGTTCTCCCACAAAGGATATATGTTATTGTACCAAATACAGAACTATAAAATCAATACAAAAGCCCCCTACTTGTATACTAGTAGAGGACTTTCGATATACTTATAAATTTTTATCATAAATACTTGATTTGATTCTCACGTATTTTAGTTATGACATCAATTGCTCTTGAGCTTTATACATACATAGAGCCGCTGCTACACTCACATTTAACGATTCAATGTCACCATACATAGGGATCATGATTCGATGCTTACATAGATTCATAACCTCAGGTGTTACCCCATTCCCTTCATTACCTAAAATCAACATACATCGTTTATCGTATGTAATCATATGATATGGTTTTGAGTTCTCTAAGGCAGTTACATAGGTAGACATATTAGATTCCGCAATCAGATCATTGAGCATAGATAATGTCACATCTTCATAGACTGGTATTTTATGTAACGCACTCATTGTGCTACGTACCGTCTTATCATTAAAAGGATCTACAGTACCTTTCATTAAAAATATGCCCTTCACACCTGCTGCTACAGCGGTACGTATAATCGTACCTAGATTACCAGGATCTTGTACGCCATCTAGTGTAATATAGACACCATCTTCAATAGTGATAGATTCTATACTATGTTTTGGTTTAGCTACAATGGCAATAACACCTTGTCCATTTACGGTATTATCGATTTTATCAAATATTGGATCTTGAGCAATATAAGTAGGTATTGATTGCATAGAATCTAAAGCTAATAACGCTTCAATATTATTATCTTTACATTTAGACTCTCGTATAACAATTGTTTTTATTACACCATTAGATGAAATATCACGGATAGAACGGATGCCTTCAACAATATATTCACCATGTTTATTACGATTTTTACGTTGTCCTAGAGAAACTATACGCTTAATAGTCTTATTATCTTTAGATTGGATAAATTCCATGCTAACTCCCGCTTTTTTGACGAATCCATAGATTATAAAAGGCCCCTTTTAACTCAATTAATTCTTTGAAAGAACCTTTTTCTATTATTTTACCATATTCAATATAAACAATTTCATTTGCTTCTTGTACTGTGGATAATCGATGAGCAATGCTTACGATTGTTTTACTACCACGGATATTTTCAATACTCGCTTGTATTTGTTTTTCCGTATGACTATCTACATTAGCAGTTGCTTCATCTAATAATAGAATAGGTGTATTTCTTATGAGCGTACGTCCAAAGGCTAGTAGTTGCTTTTGACCGTCAGATAATAATGAACCTAAGTACCCTACAGGTGTATTATAGCCTTCTGGTAATTGTTCAATCATAGTATCTAAATTAACTTGTTTTGCTGCTTTTACCATTTCATCATGACTGATAGAAGTATCAAACAGTGTAAGATTATCTTTAATAGACCCTTTAAATAAATACGCTTGTTGGAATACATACCCCATTAAGTGACGGAGTACAGAGCTATCGTATTTAGCAATATCAATACCATTTATATAGATGGCACCCTTTGTAGGTTTATAGATACCCATTAATAAGGATAACAATGTGGATTTACCACTACCAGAGGGACCGACAATGCCTGTAAAATCACCAGACTTAATATGTAAGGTGAAATCTTGTAATGCATAGGTATCGTTATTTTCATAAGAGAACCAAACATGATCAAATTCAATTGATTCAACAGGAATCAGTTCTCTCGGAACTTCATCGACCATATTCCGCTCTTTCTCTTCTAATAATGGTACTAATCGTTCAGCACCAGCTAATGAACTTTGCAATGAATTATATTTATCCGCAATTTCCTTTAATGGCTGAAAGAATCGATCCATATATTGAATGAAAGCAAATACAGTACCTGCATCGGCTACAGAATCTACCAAATTAGTAGTAGTAAATATGACGATTAAAGCTACAAAAAACAAGCCATCAACGAGAGGTCTGAAAATAGAAAATGTTGTTACTTCAAAAAGACCAGCTTCTAAAAAACCTTTATTAACATTTTCATATCTACCTTCTATGGCTTTTTCTCCACCGTAGGCTTTAACTATAACAATATAATTAAGCAATTCCTTAATACTCGCATTGGAGGCTGCTACAGACCTTCTTACTTGACGAAAAGCCTTTCTGGAAAACTTTTGATATACCCAAATAATCCCGCCCATAATAGGTACTAAAATCGTCATAATAATAGCTAACGGTACATTAATGGCATACATGAAGGCTAATATACCAATAATCATTAATCCGCTACTAGCTAAGTTTAACAATACATCGGTATATAAGGTACGCAATGATTCCACATCATTAGTAATACGGGTTACCCAATTGCCAATAGGCAATTTATAAAATTCCTCATGTGGTTTATGTAGAATTTTTTGGAACACAATATGGCGAATATTATAGATAATTTTTTGACCAAAGCTTTTTAAAAAGTAATTTTCTACGAAAATAAAACATACACTGCCAATGATTGTTAAGCCATATAAAACAGCATAATATTCAATGACATGAATATCATTAGTGGCAAATCCTAGATCAATTACTTGTTTTGTAAGATACGGTCTAAATAACAATATTATAAGATTTCCAGCAAGTGCAATCGTTGCTATTAATAAGATGCCTAAATAGGGTTTAATATATGCAGTTATATAGGAGAATAGAGCCCAATCATTTCTAACGTTATGCTTATTCATTATGACTCTCTCCTTTCTGCGCTTCATAGAGGGTTTTATATAATCCATTTCTAGTTAACAATTCTTCATGTGTACCCTCTTCAACTATATGCCCTTCATCAAAGACAATAATTTTATCTGCTTTTTCAATAACCTCTAATCGTTGCGAAATACATAATATTGTTTGATCATTTACCGTATGCAATGTGTCTAAAATGGTGTTAACGGTTACTGCATCTAACGCAGAGAAACAATCATCTAATAATAAATATGGTGCATTTTTGTAAAAACCTCGAGCCATATTAATGCGTTGTTTTTGCCCACCCGATAAGTCATGACCTTCCTCCGCAAGATTATGTAAATCATTATGTAAAAGGTCTCCTAAATCTCTATATAAGTCTGCTTTTTTTGCGGCTACCTCAACCGATTCATGCATAGGTAAGTCTTTACCAAATTTAATATTATCTTCGATGGTAGTGCTCAATAAATAAGATTGAGTTGGCACATAAGCAATTGAGTTTCTAAGCTTAGATAATGGTATATCTGATATATCTTGATTTCCAATATATATAGACTTCGGCGGACATTCTTGTAGACCAATAAGTAGTTTAAAGAGTGTACTTTTACCAGAACCAGGTTTACCTACAATACCAATAAAAGATCCTTTCCGAATGGTTGTAGATACTTGTGATAATGCATGACCTTTAGAGTTTTCATAGTTAAAATCTAAATAACGTATATTGATATCTTCAAGTGGTAATACCTCCGTAGTGTCATCAATTGACTCGATTGGTAGACGTAAGAAGTCCGTAATACGATCTAAGGATGCCAAACCTTTTTGTACAATAGAAATAAGCCCACCAAATCCAATTAAAGGTCCTACTATTAACATAATAAATGAATTGATAGTTACAAATTCGCCAATAGTCATATGACCTTCTACGGCAAGATGTCCACATATGAAAATACTGATACTAATACAAATAAATGGTGCAATTCTTGTTAAAGGGGTTAGTACAGAATCTAATAAAGCTACATCCATATTTTTCTTGTAGTTTAATTTATTTATTTTTTCAAAAGAGTCAGAAATAATACGTTCCCGATTAAAGGCTCTAATTACATCTATACCTTGAAATAATTCTTGGCCAAATTCTGTCATGTCACTATACGTTGTTTGAGCACTTCGCTGCTTAGCACGCAATTTCCGACCTAACACAAAGATAGCCACAATGATGAAAAATACAGGTGTCATAATTTTGAAAGCTAATAGACCATCTATCTTTTGTATGAGAATAATTGATCCTACAATGGAATAAAATATGATATCCACCACAATCATTACACCTAAACCTAACGCTACACGAAGAGATGTAACATCATTCGTCATTAACGCCATTACTTTACCAGGTCCATTTGCCTCATAGTATGTTGTTTTTATTTGTAATGCTTTTCTACACAAAATTTCACGAAAAAGGTACTCCATACGACGGATGGAACCAAGTAAGGTACGTCGTGAAATAACTTTTAGAATCGTTATGATAATAAATAATAGAATAAAGTAAATAATATAATTGACTAAGCCTTCTTTATTGTGACTTAGGGTATCGATGGCATTACCAATGAATTGTGGCACAAATAAAAATGCTATATCAATAGCAATTAGCATAGTTAAGCCGATGGCATACACCCAGCCTTCTCGGCGGAAAAACTGCATAAATAGCTCTATAGGTTTCATAGGACCTCTCAGTTAAATTTCTATATTACAGGATTATCATTATTTAAATATACTCCTTATAGTATACACATTTTTTTCATATATCTTAATACACCTATACGTATATAATATAGTTTATTACAATATTCTCACATTAGTAGTTACCAATAATATAATTTTTATAATCTATAATAACACTATATCGAATTTTTTAGTTTACTTATGGTAATGTAAGTGTTATACTATGCATAGATACAAAACGTATCCTTACAAACATTAGAATTAAAACTCTTAGGAGGAATACAACATGGAAAAACGTACTGGCGTAGTAACATTTGCAGGTGGCCCTATCACATTGGTTGGTCCAGAAGTTAAAGTAGGTCAACAAGCTCCTGACTTCACAGTTTTAAGCAACGACTTACAACCTAAAACATTAAAAGATTTCGAAGGTAAAGTAAAAGTTATCTCCGTTGTTCCTTCCCTTGATACAGGCGTTTGTGACGCTCAAACTCGTTGGTTCAACC
>JAWERH010000034.1:0-6448 GCA_032482215.1 Veillonella sp.
CAAGAAACGATTTAAGCATACTCTTGGCGTTGTGGAATCGGCTACTCATTTAGCTAAGCTTTATGGCGTTGATGTGGAAAAGGCTAGATTAGCCGCATTGTTGCATGATTGCGCAAAGGAGCTTTCGCTGAAGGAAATGCAAAAGCTAGTTAGTGCTGAATCTTATGAGGCTGATCAAGAATTATTAAGCAATGGTAATCTTTTACATGGACTAGCCGGTATGATTCGTGCTAAACAAGAATTTTCCATATCTGATAATGAGGTTTTGGAAGCCATTAGGGTTCATACGACTGGTAAGGTACATATGTCTAAACTAGATAAAGTTATATTCTTAGCAGACTATATAGAACCTAATCGAGATTTTCCAGGTGTGGATGAATTGCGTAAAGTAGCGGATCAAAATTTAGATAAAGCTGTATTGCTTGGTTTTGATAACACTATTATTCATCTTATTGAGCAAAAACAATCTATTTATCCTTTGACCATTCTTGGTCGTAATGATGTGTTACAATCTTGTAAATAATGGAGTTTATATATGGAAGAACGTGAACGAGCAAGAGCTCGCCGTCGAAGAAGAAGACGTCAACAAAAGTCATCTGTTAAATGGCCTAGAATTATATTAGCTATTATTGTACTAGTAGCATTACTTGGCGGTATAGGATACGGTTTGTATACTGGTGTATCTTATGCATATAGAGCTATTGTAGGTACTACCGAATCAACTGATGCATCTGGAGATAATGGAAATAAACAAGATGGTAATACTGTATCTGTAGAGCAAAAAGGCTTAGATAAACCGTTATATATTCTTGTTGTCGGTACTGATGATAATAATCCAAGTCAAAGTGATAGCTTATTCTTGTTGTCTATTAATTTAGATCAAAAGACTATGGATGTTATTGGCATCCCTAGTAATAGTAAAATTGATAACAGAGATCAGACTGATGCAACAATGCTCAATAGCATCTATGAAAAAGGTGGTATTGATTTAACAAAAGCTGTTATTGAAGATATGTTCCATATTTCTATACCATATTATGTTGTCGTTAACCAAAATGCTTTCAAAAAAACGAATGATGTATTAGGAAATCAACAAATCTATGTAGAACAAAATATGGAACACGTGGATGCAGACGGAAATAAAGATATCGATTTGCAACGAGGCTATCAAACATTAGATAGTGATAAAGCATTGGCTTATTTAAGATATTCTGATCCAAAACATGATACATTTACACGTGTACAACGACAAGAACGCTTTTTAAAACTATGGGTAGAAGAAGAGCATAATGCATTCTTCTTAACAAATGCATGGCATATTTGGCGTATTTGGGATCATTATGATAGCAATATTTCTACTTTAGATGCTATTAAGCTTGTGTATAATGCTAGCAAAATCAATAAGGAAGAAATCCATTTCTACATTCTTCCTGGAGAAAAAGAGCTAGTAGGAGATATGACATATTGGAAGGTAAATCCTACGGAAGCACAACGATTAGTAGGCATTACGATGGGAAATTTACCAGCTAATGAAATGACACAATTTGTAACAGCTCCAACTAATAGTACAGCCAAGGTTGCGCCTGAATCAGAACATAATGGTGGGACTATTACAAAGCCAACAGAACCTGGTGATGAGAGTAGTAAAAAACGGTAAAAGGGGAATAGTATGAAAAATAAAGAAGAAATTAAAGAAATCGTATTACAATTAGCACAAGCTGCTTTCGATAAAAAAGGTAGAGATATTGAAATCCTCGATTTAGAAGGTGTATCTATGTTAGGTGATTACTTCCTAATTGCTAGTGCGAATAATATCAAGCAATCTCAAAGTATTGCTGATGAAATGGAAGATAAAGCAGCAGAATTGGGCATGACAGTCAACCACAGAGAAGGTTACCGTGAAGGGGAATGGATTTTACTTGATTTTGGCGATGTTATTTGTCATGTCTTTGGTGGTGATGAATTGCGTGAATTCTACGGTTTAGAAGAGTTGTGGAATGATGCAGTTCGAGTTCCATTTGAAGGAGTATAATATGGCTACAGAATTGTTGGAAAATACAATTGCCACATTAAAAGTATTGCGTACTAGTGACCAAGGGGCCTTTCTAGATGGTCAAACAGGCAATACAAATGATGATATTTTGCTTCATAAGGATCAACAAACATCTCCAGTTGCTATTGGTGATGAGGTAGAGGTATTTTTATATCGCGATCCAAAAGGACGTTTAACTGCGTCTATGCGTTTACCTGCGATGAAGGTAGGTCAAATTGGCTATGTTGAGGTAATCAACACTACAAACTTTGGCTGTTTCGTTGAGGTTGGCACTGAGCGTGGTATCTTTATGCCACATGCTGAGATGCGTGGACGTCCTCAAGTTGGTGAAAAGGTTTGGGTTCGCCTATATACTGATAAATCTGGTCGATTTGCAGTATCTATGGATGTAGATGATGAAATGCGTCGTGCTTCTAAGGCCGCTACAGAGGCTAAGGTAGGACAACTAGTTAAGGGTGCTATTTATAACTTAACTAGTGATGGGGCATTCTTTATTACTCCAGAACGATGGATAGCCTTTTTACATCGCTCAGAAATGACGAGAAAACTAAAGGTTGGGGAGATGGTTGAAGGTCGCGTTACCTTTAAACGTGATGATGGCCGAATCAATGTATCCATGCGCCCTACCAAGGAAAAGGCCCTCATATCTGATGGAGATATTATTATGGAATATCTTCTTAACCGTGGTGGTAAGATGCCGTATAGTGATGAATCTTCTGCTATGTTGATTAAAGATAAGTTTAACATCAGCAAAGCCGCGTTTAAACGTGCTTTAGGGCATTTGATGAAAGAGAAAAAGATTGTTCAAGATGATGGTTGGACATTATTAACTGAAATAGGCCGTCAATGGACACCTCCTGTTAGTAATGAATCACAAGAAGAGGAATAAAGACGATGAAAATTGTCATTGTAGGTGCTGGTAAGGTTGGCTATTCCTTGGCACAACGCCTGATACAAGATGATCATGATGTGTACGTTATCGATCGGTCATCAGAACGCATACAAAATCTTGAAAATACCTTAGATGTTAGCCTTGTTCAAGGTAACGGCAGTGATATACAATTGCTCAATGAAATCGGTATGGAAGATGTAGGAATGTTTATTGCTGTTACCGATTCTGATGAAGTAAATATGCTATCCTGTGCTGTAGCTAAGATTACAGGTGTTCCTACAACGATTGCTCGTGTTCGGGATAATACTGTAGCAGAACATATGGATGATGAGATGCGTGCCAAATTAGGCGTAGATTTGTTCATTAATCCTGAAATGGTTACGGCTCAAGAGCTTTTACAAATTTTAGAAACGCCTTCAGCTATTGATGTTGAGGACTTTGGTCAAGGCGCTGTGCGCCTCATGGAATTTAAGATTACAGATGATATTCCATTAATCGGAAAACCTTTAAAAGAAATCCAATTCCCTGAAGGTGTTTTACTAGTAGGTGTTTTACGCTATGGTGAAATGATTATTCCTCATGGTGAAAGTATTCTACAGCCTGATGATAGTGTATTCTTCTTAGGCTTGAAAGAAGCCGTTGAAGAGGTAGAAAGTCTTTGGTTCCATAATCATAATACATTCTATAAAAGAGCTGTTATCATTGGAGCTGGCCTTTTAGGTAGAAATTTAACGGTCCTTTTGGAGCAAGCTGGATTTTCGGTTAAAGTTATTGAAAAGAATTTTGACCGTTGTGAACAGCTAGCAAACCTTGTGGATAAGACAATTGTTATTAATGGGGATGCTACGGATTTCGATCTCTTAGAAGCAGAAGAGATTGCTGATAGTGATGTTATCATTGCACTTACGGATGATGACAAGCTTAACTTGTTAGTCGCTCTTGTAGGTAAACATATGGGGATCCCTAAGACTGTAGTACGTGTAGGGCGACCTGAATACATTATGCTTATGGAACAAGTAGGCATTGATGTCGTATTCTCTCCACGTTTATTTACAGCTAGTCAAATTTTACGTTTTGTTCGAAGCGGAGAAGGTGTTTTATCAATCTCTACCTTTGAAGGTGGGAAAGCGGAATCTATTGAGGTTGCTATTACAAGTGAATCACCTGTAGCCGGTAAACAATTGAAAGATATACGTTTACCAGGGAAGGCTTTAGTAGGTGTTATTTTGCGTGGTGATGAAGCCATTGTGCCACGTGGTAATACTGAGATTTTAGATGGAGATCACATTGTTCTCTTTGCGTTACCTGAATCAGTAAGTAAATTACTTAAATATCTAACCTAGTTTGGAGGGACTATGCGCATTCAAATTGTCATGTCCTTAGTGGGGCGGCTATTATATATATTTGGGATTTTTACATTGATACCCTTTATATATAGTGTCGTATTTGAAACTGCATATTGGTCATTTTTGATTACCACCGGTATTTCATTCGGCTTAGGTGGACTTTTATCTTATTATGGCAAAGAAAGTCAAAGTTTTAGTCTTCGCGATGGGTATTTAGTAGTATCAGCTACATGGATATTAACCGTTATCTTAGGCTCCTTACCATTTCTTGGTAGTGGTATTTTAGTCAATGTGTTTGATGCGCTGTTTGAAGCTACATCTGGGATTACTGCAACTGGTGCTACTATTATTAATAGTGTAGATGATTTACCGAATACATTTGTATTATGGCGTGGACTTATGCACTGGATTGGTGGGATGGGGATTATCGTCCTTATTTTATCCTTCTTGAAAAATCTTGGTGCTGACGCAGCTCATATGTTTAATGCAGAAGCTTCGGTACCAAAACCAGGTGTAGTTATGCCTCGTATTCAATCAATGGCTACAAAACTTTGGCGGTTATATATTGTGTTCACTGGAGTTTGTTTCCTCATGCTATGGGTGGGTGGAATCGAACCATTTGATGCACTTAATTATGCATTTTCTATTATATCTACAGGTGGTTTTACACCTACATCAGCTGGTACGTTTGTTTATGAGCAGAATAACTATATTTGCTTTGTATTTATTTTCTTTATGATATTAGCAGGCGGAAATTTTTCTGTATACTATAATGCTCTTCATAAAGGGATTCGTATTTTAATTGATGATTTTGAAACACGCATGTATTGGCTTGTAATTCTAATAGGCATTATAATTATTGGATTATCATTAGCCTTACAATCTACTATAAATGATCCAATACAAATTATTAGGGATGCGTCCTTCAATCTTGTATCGATTCAAACTGGTAGTGGATTTGCTGTAAGTGATTATGATTTATGGCCTGCTGCAGCTCAGATGATGCTTTTTATTTCATCATTTTTTGGTGGTTGTAGTGGTTCTACCACAGGGGGCGTTAAAATTATACGTCTCATTATTTTAATTAAAAGTAGTATCATTTACCTGCGTAAATCGATTCATCCAGATATGGTTCAAGTTGTACGCATCAATGGTAAACCAATGCCTACCAAGTGGATTCAAATGACACAACAATTTTTATTTTTATACTTAATGATTTATGTTATTTCTGTCTTTTTGATGACTTGCACTGGTTTATCCACATATGATTCTATGCAAGTGATAACAGCATTCTTAAGTAATGTTGGCCTTGGTTTTGGTGGATTTGGTCCCACTGATTCCTTTGGTGCTATGCCTGACTCAGCAAAATGTATAGCTATTGTTGATATGATATTGGGGCGTTTAGAATTATTTACCATTCTTGTTATGCTTCATCCTCAATTCTGGGAAGGGTATTTTATAAAAAAACAATCTTCCAAGCGGTATCGTATTCTATAGGGGGCGAATAATATGAATATTATGAAACGCCCTCTAGGGCTTTATAAAGCGAATTGCTACGTACTCGTTAAAGAGGGTAAATCTTTAATAATTGATCCTGGATTTCATAGTAAGCATATCATTGAAATGGTAGGGGATTCTGAACCAATAGCAGTTCTATTGACACATGGTCATTGTGACCATGTGTCAGCTCTAGATGAGGTATGTGAGCATTATAATATTCCTGCTTATTTACATCCTTTAGATCAAGAATTATTACAATTAATTCGTCGCAGACCAAGTGTTTACAAGAAGAAAATGTATACTAATTGTAACGATTTAATAACAGGTAAACTACAATTAGGACCCTTTGAAGTTATTGTCCATCACACACCTGGTCATAGTGCTGGTTCTGTTTGTTTTGAAATAGAAGGACATCTATTTTCAGGGGATACTGTATTCAAACAAAATGTAGGGAATACTGACAATTATAATAGTAATCCAGAAGATTTGATTACTAGTTTGAAGTATATATTAACCTTGTCTAAGGATTTAATAATCGACCCAGGACATAAAGAATCCACAACATTAAAAGATGAAGAAGAATTCATCAAAAATATTGTAGGATAGTGTTGACAAAAGTCCTGATAACCGATATACTAAGCAAGTACTTTGGATACG
>JAWERH010000035.1:0-9775 GCA_032482215.1 Veillonella sp.
CCTGCTAGTGAATATAACGAAACCTTGATCAAAGGCCAATCCATGATTTCCGCAATTACAGATGCACAGGAGGTAGAATAATGGTACTCCTTATAGATAATTACGATAGCTTCTCCTTCAATTTATACCAATTAGTAGGCTCTATCGATCCAGACATTAAAGTCATCCGCAGCGATGAATTAACAGTTGAAGAAATCCGCGCGTTGAAACCAGACTATGTGATACTTTCACCAGGCCCTGGCAGACCAGCTGATGCGGGCGTATACGAAGACCTATTGCGCGAATGCAAAGGTGAATTCCCAATCCTCGGCGTATGCCTCGGTCACCAAGCCATCGGCGAAGTATTCGGCGGTACCGTTTCCTACGCTAAGCAAGTTATGCACGGCAAACAAAGCGTAGCCAAACAAGTACACCCGTCCAAAATCCTTAAAGATGTACCTGAACAATTCGAAGTAGCACGCTACCACTCCTTGGCAATCATTGACGAAACCATGCCAAGCGAACTCATCGTTACATCCATTACAGACGACGGCGAAGTAATGAGCGTAGAACACAAAGACTACCCAATCTACGGTGTGCAATTCCATCCGGAATCTATCATGACACCGAACGGGGAACAAATGATTCGCAATTTCCTAGAAAAATAGCTACTGTCTAATTTAGGTATTCGAGGGGCTATTTTTAAGTATTAACACGGTGAGGCAAAAATAAGGTCTCTCGGAACTCCGATGGCCACCCACCCCACTACGTGGGGCCGCCAAGTCGTTCCTTAAGACCTTATTTTCTGCCAACTCAATTTTGACAATATCTAATAATAGCCCCTCTACAATACATAACATGAACTGTAGATATATTTTTCTAAAAAATATGCGAACCAGAACCCCTTATCTAAGAAGTGGTGGTGCGCAGCACCACCATTCCCACCCCCTATAAAGGAATGACCTGTGCATTACTCTATATAATGCGCAGGATCATTTGATAATAGTTTGTTTGAGGGATATCTATTAAATTGGTATGATTTTGCTGATAGGTGCGATTGGGTTATGTGTGAAGCCGACTTGGCGCCCCGCATAGCGGGGGGTGGCCTCTTGGAGGCTGAGGGCATGACCCAATCGGTACCGACTAGGTAGATATGGTATTAATTTAATAGATATCCTCAAAAGGAGATTTAAAATGATTAAAGACGCATTATATGCAGTAACGCATGGTCAAGATTTATCCTACGATCTTGCTAAAGATACAATGAATAAGATTATGAGTGGTGAGGTAGCCGAGGTTCCTATGGCTGGTTTCTTGTGCGCTCTTGCGGCGAAAGGCCCTACTGTAGATGAAGTTACGGCGTTCGCTGAGGTTATGCGTGAGAAGGCTGGTTCTGTGCCTCATGAAGGTACAGTTGTGGAAATCGTAGGCACTGGCGGCGACGAGGCTAATACGTTCAATATTTCTACTACATCTGGTTTCATTATTTCCGCTGCCGGTATTCCTGTAGCGAAACATGGTAACCGCAGTGTATCTAGTAAATGTGGCGCTGCTGATTTGATCGAAGCATTGGGCGCTAAATTAGAGCTTAATGGCGAACAAAATGAAGCAGTTCTTAATAAAGCAAATATGTGCTTCATGTTTGCTCCTGTATATCACCAAGCTATGAAATATGCAGGTCCTGTACGTAAGGCATTAGGCGTTCGTACAGTATTCAACATCCTTGGACCTTTGGCAAACCCAGCAGGTGCTACTGTGGAATTGATGGGTGTGTACGATAAATCTTTGGTAGAACCATTGGCTCGTGTATTGGCTAACCTTGGCGTTAAGCGTGGTGCTGTGGTACACGGCTTCGACGGCCTTGATGAGATTACAGCAACTAACAAAACGTACGTATGCGAAATTAATAATGGAGCTTTCACAAGCTACGAATTCGATCCTAAGGACTATGGTTTCGAATACGCCGATAAAACTGAGCTAGAAGGTGGCGACGCTACTGTAAATGCTGAGATTACGCGCCGCGTTCTCGGCGGTGAGCAAGGCGGTAAACGCACAGCCGTTCTTCTTAACGCTGGTATGGCGATTTACCTTGCAAAAGATGGTATTACATTAGCAGAGGGCATTGAAGAGGCGAAAAACATGATCGACTCTGGCAAGGCTCTTGCTACAATGGAACAGTTTGTGAAATCCACACAAGAGGTGTAACCATTGATTTTAGATAAGATTGTAGAGGCTACTAAAGTTCGAGTGGCCAAAGAAAAAGAGGTGGAAACGCCTGAGGCTGTGAAAGCAGCGGCCTTGGCGTTACCATCTGATACAGGATTTCCTTTTGAAGCAGCCCTTCGTCAGCAAGACTTTAACTTCATTTGCGAAGTAAAGAAGGCATCTCCATCTAAGGGAATTATTGCTGAGCACTTTCCCTATTTAGACATCGCCAAAGAATATGAAGTGGCTGGTGCTGCGGCTATCTCTGTTTTGACGGAGCCAGACTTCTTTAAAGGTGATAAAAAATATTTGCAAGAAATTGCACGCTAGTGCGATTCTCTTAATCTGTGCATGCCTCGATGTACCAACATTGACCAAATTCCGTGAGTTAGCCGACTCTCTTGGCTTATCCTCCTTAGTGGAGGCTCACGACGAGCACGAAGTGCAGATGGCCATCGATTGCGGTGCCCGCATTATTGGTGTTAACAACCGCAATTTAAAAGACTTCACGGTAGACGTACAAAATAGTGTGCGCTTACGCAATCTCGTTCAAGACGATGTGATTTTCGTATCTGAAAGTGGCCTTGAAACGCCAGAGGATATCCAAGTATTGCGGGATAACAACATCGGCGTAGCCTTGATGGGCGAAACCTTCATGCGTTCTCCTAACAAGGTTGAAAAGTTGGCATATCTTTATGGACCCACATACTATACTCCAAAGGTTAAGATGTGTGGTATTTCTAAGGTAGATACAATCCCTGCTGTAGTAGAGGCTAAGCCAGACTATATGGGTTTTGTATTTGCACCAAGTAAACGGCAAGTGACGGTAGACCAAGCTAAAACATTAGTGGAAGAACTACATAAGCAATATGCAGATAGATACGATACAGATGTAACACAATGCAATGATGATACAGTACAAGCTGGAACAGTAGGGATTAAAGCATCAGAAAACGTGCAGATCTTTGAAGAAAATACTAATTCTGACGCTATTAAAACGGTAGGCGTTTTTGTAAATGAAACAGTAGATAACCTTGTTGCAATTGCAAATGAGGTTAATCTTGACGCAGTGCAATTGCACGGCGATGAAGATGAAGCTTTCATCCAAGCTCTCAAGGAGAAAACAGATGTAGAGGTTTGGAAGGCAGTTCAAATTCGCAGTGCTGCAGATGCGGAGGCATGGATCGATAGCAGTGCGGATATGCTATTATTTGATGCGTATCATAAGGATGAACGAGGTGGTACGGGCGAAGTGTTCGACTGGTCTTGCTTAGATGAGTTTGAACGTCCATTTATGCTTGCAGGTGGTATCGATAGTACTAACGTGGCGCGTGCTATTCGCACAGTTCGCCCTTACGGTATAGATATTAGCAGCGGTATTGAAACAGATGGTGTGAAGGACGATGAGAAAATTAAAGCTTTCACCAACATTGTGAGAACAATAGCTCACTAAATCACAGAAAATACATAAATCTAAGATATAATAATATTTTAGACACATCCGATGGAATTCATCGATTGTTGAGATAGATGCCAATAGTAACGCTGTACAGGCGTGTTAGTAGGAATGGCATATGGAAAGGTAAGTTATATGAGTGAACAAAGACATGGTTATTTTGGCTCCTTCGGTGGCCAATTTATGCCAGAAACATTGATGAATGCAGTCATCGAATTGGAAGAGGCATACAATAAGTACAAAGATGATCCTGATTTCGTACGCGAACTTGAGGATTTACATAAAAAATATACAGGTCGTCCATCCCTTTTATATTATGCAGAACGCATGACAAAGGACCTTGGGGGCGCTAAAATCTACTTAAAACGGGAAGATTTGAACCATACTGGTTCTCACAAATTGAATAACGTAATCGGTCAAATGTTATTGGCAAAACGGATGGGTAAAACTCGCGTTATTGCTGAAACCGGTGCAGGTCAACACGGCGTGGCAACAGCTACTATTGCTGCGTTGATGGGCATGGAATGTGAAGTATACATGGGCGCTGAGGACTGTGAACGTCAAGCACTTAACGTATATCGCATGGAATTATTGGGCGCTAAGGTACATCCTGTAACAACTGGTACAAGTACATTAAAAGATGCTGTATCTGAAGCGATGCGCGAATGGACAAACCGCATGTCTGATACACACTATGTATTGGGTTCTGTTATGGGGGCACATCCATTCCCGATGATCGTTCGTGATTTCCAATCTATCATCAGCCGCGAAGCGCATGAGCAAATCCTTGAAGCAGAAGGCAAATTGCCAACAGCTGTTATGGCTTGCGTAGGCGGTGGCTCCAATGCGATGGGCATGTTCTATCACTTCATTCCTGATGAAGGGGTTCGCCTCATCGGTTGTGAAGCAGCTGGTCGTGGTGTTGATACAGAGGAACATGCAGCAACAATCGCAAAAGGTTCTGTGGGTATCTTCCATGGCATGAAATCTTACTTCTGCCAAGACGAAGACGGCCAAATTGCTCCGGTATATTCTATCTCTGCAGGCCTTGATTACCCTGGCATCGGACCTGAACATGCGTACTTGCACGATAGCGGTCGTGCTGAATACGTGCCTGTAACGGATGATGAAGCGGTGGATGCATTCGAATACTTATCTCGTTTAGAAGGTATTATTCCAGCTATTGAAAGTGCTCATGCAGTGGCACATGCTCGTAAAATTGCTCCTACCATGAGCAAGGACGATATCATTATTATTTGTTTATCTGGTCGCGGTGACAAAGACGTAGCGGCTATGGCGAAATATAGAGGGGTGGATCTTCATGAGTAAAATTAAAGACGCTTTCACAAAGGGTAAGGCATTCATCCCATTCATCAGCGCTGGTGATCATGGCATTGAGAATACAGAACGTTATATTCGCGTCATGGTGAAAGCCGGCGCCGACATGGTGGAAATTGGTATTCCATTCTCCGATCCAACAGCGGAAGGCCCAGTTATCCAGGAAGCGAGCACACGCGCATTATCTACAGGCGTAAAAATTCACGATATCTTTGATATGGTGCGTCGTTTGCGCAGTGGTGATGATGCAGTGACAGTACCACTCGTGTTCATGACATACTTGAACCCTATCTATGTATTCGGCCGTGAAAAATTCTTTACCCTCTGCGAAGAGGTTGGTATCTCTGGTGTTATCGTGCCAGATATGCCGTTTGAAGAAAAAGGGGAACTCGGGAGTGTAGCTAATAAGCATGGTGTTGAAGTGGTATCCTTGATCGCTCCTACATCTGAAAACCGCATCGAAATGATTGCAAAGGACGCAGAAGGCTTTGTGTACTGCGTATCCTCCCTCGGTGTTACAGGCATGCGTAGCGAAATCAAGACAGATATTAAATCCATCGTTGAGATGATTCGCAAATATACAGATATTCCTGTAGCCGTTGGTTTTGGTATTTCTACACCAGATCAAGCGGAAGCAATGGCTCGCGTATCTGACGGTGCTATCGTAGGCTCTGCTATCGTTAAAATCGTGGCAGAACACGGTGAACACGCAGACCAAGCGTTGTTTGACTACGTACAATCTATGAAACAAGCTGTGCTAAAAGCTAACGCATAGTAAAATAGATAATACAATACATACTAAAAAGGACGTTATACATGTGTATAACGTCCTTTTTAGGTTAGTTAGTTTAGTTATGTGTTATATGACTGGATAACCAGTTATGAAAGGGGAATGATTAGCCGTTTGTAGATTCGGAACGTTGATGACGTTCACTGCGTTTTGCAGTGGCATTTTTGTCATGTTTTTCACGTTCAGAAATTTTGTGTTTTCTATGTTTCTTTTGATCTGGTTTGAACCATGGATGAGCACTGCTGTCCACTGTGCCATCATCGTTCTTTACCATGCGATGGTTTTCACCAATTTGGAAGTGGTAATCTTTGGCTTGCGCTACATTAGCACTAATGCCTACTGTTAAGAATGCTGCCAAGCTGGCCATAGCTACTACTTTAGTCAATTTAGCGTTCATAAGTATTATCTCCTATACAAACTTAATTGCACGAATTTTAGTTGTAAAAAATATATTATTAGTATAGGTAAAATTAATGAAGAAAAAATGAAATGTAAGCCTTGGTAAAGCATAGTATAATAGTAATAGCTAAGTTTGTATAATATCTAAATATAGTAGGAGTTTTATGAAACAGAGAGTATATGAAATCCTCTATCGCGAGCTAGTAGAAAACTATGCAAATGGTAAAGGACGAACAACGACAGCCGATTTTTGGCTTACCATAAGCGCTATGACCTTTGTATACGGTCTAGTTACATTCATAACAGGTCTTGCTACCTTCATTCCTTATGGATTTCTATATGCTATATCCTTAGGGGGCGGCGTATTGACTGCATTGACGGTATTATTAACATTGCCGACCATTATGCTAGTAGCAAGACGGTTGCGTGATTCTAATAATGATCCAACATTGATGATCCTTGTCTTCGTTCCTATTTTAGGATGGTTGATTTTGCTGTACCTATTATGTAAGCGGTCGGCTCCTGGACAAGCAGTAAACAAAATTAATGAGCAGGTACCTATAGAGCCTAGTATAAGTAAAAAGCAGTCTATTTCTGGTGTATTCATCGTGGTTATTCTTGTTTTAGGTTGGGTTACTAGCAGTGTAGGGACATCTATGATGGGGCATAATTATATGGTAGAAGAAACAGCCTTTGGTAATTTAGGACAAGGTGCTTTTACCAAAAAAGCAAACCGTTTACTACGTAGTGATTCTGCTACAACAGAAGGTTATCTAGTTGTGAAAGAGTATTACCAAACACTTGCGAATGGGGATTATCATAGTGCGTATCGAGAGTTGAGCAGTCGTGAAATGGAACGATATGGCACCTTTGATCTTTGGCAACAAGCTAAGACAAAAGAATCGCGTGCTGAAGTTGAGTCTATACAGTTAGACTATGTTACTCAAGATGTTGATGATGATGCTGTTGTGGACTATATAGGATATAGGGTGGACTTTGTAGATAAAAGACCATCTATGTTAGTTCGTTTATACAGCACTGGAAATGGTTGGAAAATCATTGGTTTTGAAGAGTTTGAGGAGGACTAGGCTATGGCATCTGTAAATGTATATGATTTGAACTATACCGATGCCTTTGTGCTAGGCATCAAAAATTACGCTAACTTTAAAGGGCGTGCCAGTCGTAGTGAATACTGGCGATTCATGGCTGGAATGATGATGATTCAAGGTACCTTGGAAGTCGTAGCTATTCTTTGTAAAGGTGTTGGACTCTATAATTTTGAGTCTATTATTGATACGATTACGTTATTAGTAACTTTATTTTTTGTGATTCCTAATATCGCCATCACAGCACGCCGTATGCATGATATTGGCCGCAGTGGCTGGACTCAGCTGATATCCTTTATTCCTATTATAGGGTTCTTTATATTCTTAACTTACGAATTGAAACAGGGCGATACCTGTGAGAATAGCTACGGTGAAAGAACTGCCTATACTCCTATTACGGCTACAATAAGCCAATCTACGGGGCTTGAAGAAACGCCATCCCGAAAACAAGACTGGATTATGGGCATCACTATATTTATTCTTCAATCCATCGTATTTGGTGATACCATCGGTGATATATTATGGTATGGTATTAACGCCAATGGCTATATATAGTATTAATCTACGTTTCATAGCATAATTATTATTTTATTTTATAAAAGTTTAACAACTCCTTTATAGACAATATAACACTTTGTAGTAAAATGAAATCAAGATGAATTCAAAAATATAGATATGATTACTTCAAAACATATCTAAGTTACTATATGTGTTAAAGCAACAGGACTTTATGAGCTTCACTGTTTCCTGCTGTGGATGGAAGGAGTTTATTATGAGACCTTGTCCATATTGTGGACATGAGGTGTTAAAAAGTGAACGATACTGTCCAAACTGTGGACGTATCCGCAAAGCACCTATTTCGTTAGATAAGTATAGTCTAGGCATGATTGAAAACTTTAAACAATGCTTTGTTTATAAATACGCTGACTTTGAAGGCCGTGCTAGCCGTAGCGAATATTGGAATTTCTTTTTGATGTACCAATTGCTATTTGTAGCCATTCTGTTTACCTGTGCGTTCTTGAGCTATATTAGTCCGCTCTCTAGTGCCGTTGGCGTAGGCTTCGGGCTAGTTATTCTTGTACTTATGTCCGTCGTCATGGTTATTCCTGGCGTAGCTGTTGCCGTACGACGCTTGCACGATCAAGGCCGTTCTGGTGGTCTTGTGTTTATTGGTGTTGTTCCTGTCATTGGTACAATTATATTGTTAGTGTTGATGGCTCTTCCTGGTGAAAGCCATGACAACCGCTTTGGCCCACCAACAGGCCGTGTTATTCTAACAAAACAAATGGCCCATGAAATTGGTTTAATAGATGCCACACCTACCACAGGCCTTACGGCAGGACTACTATGTGCCATCTTTGTGCTATGGTTCCTAGTAGATCGATTGCTAATGATTAGTGCAATGTAAAAATAAAATACATATACAAATAACAGCCTCTTGCATGGTGCAGGAGGCTGTCATTTGATAGGAGAGAGAATTATGACTGACTTAAACATTAAAAACCTTTCGTATGTTGATAATTTCAAGCATTCTGTAGTTGGTAATTTTGTAAACTTCCGTACTAGAGCTAGTCGCAGTGAATATTGGCGCTTTACAGCGGTTACAGTTGTCATAGGTTTTGTATTTACTCTATTAAGATTTATTTTTGGCCATTCATTCTTGGGATCCCTCTTTAATTTATTATCTTTTGCCTATACTTGTATTATGTTTTTACCGTCTGTTGGTATTGCAGTTCGTCGTTTACATGACATAAATAAATCTGGATGGTTTTTGCTACTTCCATTTGTTCCAATCATCGGTCTTGTATATGTTATCTATTTATTGGCTAAACCGGGTGATGTAGGCGATAACCAATATGGTTCTCCAACAAGCTATGAAACAATTACAGCTGAAGAAGCTGCTCGTACTGGACTCAAAGAAACACCATCTGAAAGCATGGACCAAAAAGCAATGATTGCGTGCATCTGCCTTTGGGTTCTAAATATTTGGATATCTTTTTTAGCACTATAATGTAAAGTCTATTTATATGAATATGCCACCTTTATTGGAACATAATAAAGGTGGTATTTTTATGTGTTAATCTATAAATTTAAACTATCTATACAGTTGACAATTCCCCATGATGAGACCTATAATTATCTATTATATGAAGATTGCGTTGAAAAAGACGGCACATCTCAGACGGATTTAGTAGAGACCAAACTCATGGGCTGAAAGGTTTGGAAATCTAGAGATTTGCGGATCACTTTGGAGCAAGCAGGAACCCTGCCGGTGAACACCGTTATATGTCTAAGTGGCTTTCACAATATGAAGCCTAGTTATTTCGTATGTTCGAAATGTTCTAGCTTTCACAGAAGGTCAGTAGGGTGGTACCACGGATATTACGTCCGTCCCTTCGGGGGCGGGCGATTTTTTTATGTAAAAGGAGCACATCATGGATTACGGTAAGACGTTACATTTGCCTGAAACAGAATTCCCAATGCGCGGCAATTTGCCTAAGC
>JAWERH010000036.1:0-6373 GCA_032482215.1 Veillonella sp.
TAAAGCTATCGACTTGATCGATGTAACAGCAGCTCACTTGGCTTCCCAACATCCTGTAACTGATATTAAAACATTAGAAGCAGATATTGCAGAAGCTAAGGCAAAACAAGAAGAGTTTGCTCAAAAAGAAGATTACGAATCCGCTATTAATGAAAAAATGCGTATTCAAAAATTACAAGAAGAAATCGATAATCACACTGAAAACCAAAAGATTGTGGCTCAAGTTAACGATGTAGCAGAAGCCGTTGAAAGAATGACAGGTATCCCTGTATCTCAAATGGGTGCATCCGATATCGAACGCTTGAAAGACATGAAATCTCGTTTACAAGCTCACGTAATTGGTCAAGATAAAGCGGTAGAAGCTGTATCTAAAGCTATTCGTCGTAACCGTGCTGGCTTTGACGAAGGTAACCGTCCAATCGGTAGCTTCTTATTCGTAGGTCCTACTGGTGTTGGTAAAACAGAATTGGCTAAACAATTAGCACTCGATATGTTTGGTAACAAAGATGCTATCATCCGCTTGGATATGTCCGAATACAGTGATCGCACAGCCGTTTCTAAATTGATTGGTGCTACAGCTGGTTATGTTGGTTATGAAGATAACTCCAACACATTGACTGAACGCGTTCGTCGTAATCCTTACTCCATCGTATTATTCGACGAAATCGAAAAAGCTGACCCTCAAGTTATTACATTACTTCTTCAAGTATTGGATGATGGTCGCTTAACAGATGGTCAAGGTAACACAGTAAACTTCAAAAATACTGTTATCATTGCTACATCTAATGCAGGCTTTGGCTATGGTCAAGATAAGGACGATGAAAACAAAGTTGATGTAATGGAACGTATCGCTCCATTCTTCCGTCCAGAATTCTTAAACCGTTTCAACGCTGTTATCGAATTCAATCAATTGAAAAAAGAAGATTTGAAACAAATCGTAGATTTAATGCTTGATCAAGTTAATAAAACTTTAGCTAAAAAAGAAATTACTCTTGATGTAACTGAAGCAGCTAAAGAATTGTTGATGGAACAAGGTTACGATAAAACTATGGGCGCTCGTCCATTACGTCGTGTTATCGAATCTGAAATCCGCGATAATGTAACTGACTTCTACTTGGATCACATCGATGCAAAACACTTGCTTGCTGATGTTGTAGATGGTCACATTGTTATCAGTGAAAAGACTGATAAAGATGCTGATGCTGATAACACTCAAGATCAAGCACAAGCACAAGAAACAGATGCAAATGATGCAGAAAATAAAGAAAACTAATTTGCATTGACAAATCTGAATAAAGTAGTAATATAAAAGCATAATTATATAGTGAGTATGCAAGGGAGCCTATTATATAGGCTGAGAAAGGGCTGTGAGCACCTGACCTTTATTACCTGATCGGGATCATGCCCGCGTAGGAAGCACGCTAATACTTAATACGGGTATCGATCATAGTATCGATACCCGTTTTTGCATACCTAGCTATATATGTATTTTGTATAGGAGGATGCAAATATGTTTATGACACAATTAGAATCTGCTGGAGTCACTACTTCGGTAGGTGGTCATACTAAACAAGATGACTCTAGTCAATTTACCATTAGCGACAACCGTAGCGTACATGAAATGGTAGCTATGCTAGAACATACGGGATATCAACCAGTTTTTAAAGATTGGCAAATGTTGTGAGAGGTTATAGATATGACTCATTTAGCTAATAGTTTTGAACAGGCTATAGCAAGGTTTTATAGTGAAACAGATTTCTCTCTACTTCAAGAAACTGTTATTGGTATCATGGGGGCCGGTGGATTAGGATCTAATTGTGCCGTCAATTTGGCCCGTAGTGGTATATGTCACTTTATCATTGCCGATTATAATAGAGTAGAAATGAGTAATTTGAATCGTCAATGTTATTTTCCTCGCCATGTGGGCCAGTTTAAAGTTGATGCCTTACAAGATATCCTTACAGAGATTAACCCTAATGTTACGGTGGTTACCTATCGAGAGGCTTTAACAAAAGACAGCATACCTGTCATTTATGATGCAGCAGATATATTGATAGAAGCCTTTGATTCTGCAGATGCTAAATTAATGTTTGTAGAAGGGACTTTGTCTATGGTAAAACCTAAAATTATGGTTTCTGGATTGGCAGGGATTGGTAAGTCAGATGAGTTAACTATTAAGAAAATCGGAACTGATATATATGTAATTGGTGATGAAACATCTGATATTGCTGATGCTTATCCCTACGGACCACGCGTATCCATTGCAGCAGCTAAACAGGCTGATGTGGTCTTATCCATAGTATTAGATAAAGGTAGAGATTAAGATGAAAGCTACAACCCGGAAAGAGAAATTAACAAGAGCGCTGGATGCATGCCCTATCTATGGAATAACTGGCGGTAATCGAGATGTAGTGCCTTTGGTACAAGATATGCTTAGTGCAGGAATTCGAATCATTCAATATAGAGAAAAGCATAAAACACCAATAATATGCTACCAGGAGGCTATGGTATTACGTCAGTTGACTTCTGCATACCATGCGTCGCTTATTATTGATGATTATGTTGATCTTGCCTTGGCAGTTCATGCGGATGGTGTTCATATTGGGCAAGATGATTTACTTCCTAATACAGTGGGCTAAACAATTTAGTAAATTCCCTATTGTAGCAATTGGGGGCATTAAAACTTCGAATGTAGAACGTGTTTCGCAGGTACATCCAGATTTTATTTGTGCTGTATCGGAATTGAACGAGTCCCAAGATATGCAGAACACAGTGTATGAACTTATGTCTGGGTACAGTAAAGTTAGATAATCTTAACTTAGATTTGCTTTTCCTACTAATATGAAAACTCGTAATAATAAAATTGTAAAATTTATTATATGATGCTTTTTGTATTTTTGTGATGAGCCATATTTTATGGTTAATAAATATTGAAATATACTACTTTGGATTTGTATTATTATTTACTTAGTATACAAAAAAAGACATTTTATGTAATATAAAACGTCTTTTTTTTTACGCATAGATTTAACTAAACTGCATTTAAATTCTCTTAAATATAAAAAGTATATCGTATTGGTTGATAAAAGTTAATAAAAGATAAAATATAAAAATAAGATGAACTATTAAATGAGAATATAAAGCAAAAATAAAATGATAGGGAAAAGTATTTTTGGGTTGTATTGAATTAAAATACAGGTTTATTTGCTTAAAAACACATCGAGAATAATAAAATATTAATAAAATATTGATTTTGTAGGGAATTAAAACCTCTCGATGGGTGCATAAAAATTTTTATAATCGTAAAAAATAGTTGAGAATAAAAGAAGTAACATGATAAAATTATGAAGTCGACTTTATGGGTGAGATAATTATATCGAAGAAATTGTCATAAAGATGAAAGTATAAAATACTGAAAAAATCATGTGTTTGAGAGTGTTAGTTATTAAAGGAGAACATGATGAATAAGATCTTTAAGGTTGTTTGGTCTAAAAGTAAACAATGCTATGTAGTCGTATCGGAAATTGCCAAAAATACAACAGGGAAAAAGAAAATTATTGTAGCGAGTATTTTGGCTACTTTAGCGATGCAAACAGTTAGCATTACAAATGTACAAGCTATAAATGAAAACGGTACGGGCTCACAAGCGTCAGTAGCGATTGGCTATGATAGCAAAGCATGGGGTACTACCGTTGGTGGCGTGGTTAACCCATCTGTTGCAGTAGGTACTGGATCGTATGCAGAAGGAAATTCGGCACTTGCACTAGGTACTAGAGCTTGGGCTAAGGGTTCATATAATGTGTCAGTAGGGCGTGAAGCAAAATCAAGTCAGGACTATGGAATTGCGATTGGTTATCAAGCTGATGTCTCGGCAATTCATGGAATGGCATTAGGCGAACGAGCAGCTGCCTCAGGTCAAATAGCTGTAGCTGTTGGCGCTAATGCTAAAGCTACAGGGGCTAACTCCTATGCAGGAGGTTTTAACTCTGCATCTAGTGGGACTAGTTCTGTGGCATTAGGCGAGTCCGCTACATCTAGTGGAGATACTTCTGTAGCGATAGGTAAGAATACTGTTGCAAGTGGTGGTGATGCGGTGTCTATAGGTACATCATCGCAAGCCACTGGTGCAGATTCTCTTGCATTAGGTAAAAATGCAAAAGCGAAAAATGGTGATACAATTGCCATTGGGCAAGACGCAGAAGCTAGTTTACTTAATGCTGTAGCATTAGGTAAAACAAGTAAGGCTACAGGGGCATCTGCAACAGCATTAGGCCCACAAAGTACTGCTTCAGCTACATATGCTACTGCCATTGGGATGAATTCCGTTGCAAACCAAGAGTATGCTATAGCGATTGGTGGTAGTTCGGAAGCTACTGTGCAACGAGGTGTTGCGCTAGGTACATATTCTAAAGCAGATACAGCATCTGGCGTATCTGGATATGATGCTAATACAAATCGTACAAATAAATATGCTGGGTTAACTGGAAATGCGTTGACTAGCACTTGGGGTGCTGTTTCCATTGGCGATGGTACTAATACACGTCAAATTACTGGCCTTGCAGCTGGTACAAAGGATACAGATGCTGTTAATGTAGCTCAACTTAAGAGTGTTAACTTAGCTGTTACTGGCGATAATAGTTCCAGTGGAGATGTTAACTTAGCAAATAGTAAGTTAGCTGTTACTGGTGATACAACATATATAACAACAACTGCAGCGGGCCAAGGTATAGCTATTAAAGGTGTTAAAAAAGACATTACTGTATCAAATGGTACTGCAGCTGCTAGTGTTGGTATGGCTGATGCTAAAAATGTAGCAGAAGCAATTAATCAAGCAAATGCGGATCAAAAAATTACTTACAAAGCTAATGGTGGTGCCGCTAATAGTGTTAAATTATCCGATGGACTTAATTTTTCTAATGGCACATCCACAGTAGCGACAGTAGGAACTAATGGACAGGTTACTTATGATTTAAATGCAGCTACTAAAAAATCTATTGATGATTCCGAAGCAGCTGTAAAACGTACTATTTCGTTAGGTGCAGATAGTGGTACTCGTTCTAGTCAATCATTAAACAATAACAATGTAGAGTTTAATGTCAAGGGTGGTACTGGTTCCTATATTACTACCGCTATGAATGGTAATGTGGTTACGATTAATACTACAAAAGGTACAATCCAAAGTGATGCAGCAGGAACGGCGTCTGTATCTGGTGCTGATGGTTTAGCAACGGCTCAAAATGTAGCAACTGCTATTAATAAAGCTAAAGAAGGTTCTGCATGGAATTTAGCGGTTAATACCGGAGCAGCTCAAAAGGTTGCTGGTGGTGCTAAGGTTACTTTGCAAAATGGTAACAATATTGCATTGACACAAACTGGTACAACGATCACTGTTGGGACAACTAGTCAGCTTACAGCTGATGCTGTAACAGTAGGTTCTGGTACGAATCAGATCGTTTTGAATGGTACAACTGGTGAGGTTTCTGGTAAAAGTATCAAAACTGGAAATAGTACTTTGAATACTAATGGATTAACAATTTCAGGTGGTCCATCTGTAACATCTACAGGTATTAATGCTGGAAATAAAGTTATTTCTGGCGTAAGCCAAGCTGTAGCTGGTAATGATGCGGTTAATAAAAGCCAAATGGATGCAGCGGTTAAGGCTGTCGCTGATTCTACTAGTGAATTAGGTAAAAATACTATTACATTAGCAGCTCAATCTGGTTCTACTACAGGTCAAGCTTTAAACTCAGCTAGTGGTATCAAGTTTAATATTAATGGTGAAAGTGGTAGTGATGCTTTAATTAGTACATCTGCTAGTGGCGCTAATGTATCTGTAGCGTCTACACAAAAACTAAAAGATGCTGTGGCACAAGCAGCAAATGCGGCTAATAAAGATTTATCTAATTTATCTACAGCTGGTGATACTCATATTAAAGACCTTGCTAAAACGGCATCTACATGGAATGTATCTACCAATGGTAGCAATAATACTGCTGTAGCAGGTGGAGAAACTGTAAACTTCATTAATGGCGATAATGTAGCTGTTACGAATACGGGTCGCAACATTACGATTGGTACTGCGAAAAACGTATCCTTCGATAAAGTAACACTTGGTGGTATTACTATCGATAAAACAAATGGTATTAATGCGGGCGGTAAAGAAATTAAAGGAATTGCCGACGGTACAGGTGCCGATTCTGCTGTAAGTAAAGGTCAAATGGAGACGGCTATTGCTAATGCACAAACAGCAGCAAGCTCTACGGAAAAAGTAGTGGCTAAAACATTGACTGGCGATAACAACTTAGCAACGGTAACAGGCCAAACTGGTACCGCTAAGAATGAAACCTATGAAGTAGCCGTATCTGAAAATGCT
>JAWERH010000037.1:0-7388 GCA_032482215.1 Veillonella sp.
AAACCTATAATTTCACCTGTAGGGGATTGCGCTATCTCTATTGATTTTGGTCAAGTCATCGATCCAAAGATTAATCGACATATTCGTCAAACGATAGAGCGAATTCAAGCGTTACAATTAGATGGGATTATTGAATTAGTACCTACCTATTGTGCATTGCTTTTGCAATATGATGCTATGCTATACTCTTATGCAGAATTGTGTAACATCATTGAGCCTACACTGGAGCAGACTGTAACAGATAATGCTAATGAACTTGTTACCATTGTGGAAATTCCTACTGTGTACGGCGGTGAGTTTGGCCCGGACCTTGGTTTTGTAGCCTCTCATAATAATCTAACTGAAGATGAGGTCGTAGCCATTCATAGTGGTACAGATTACTTGGTATATATGCTTGGTTTCATTCCAGGGTTTACCTATTTGGGCGGCATGGATCCACGCATTGCAACGCCTCGTTTGTCCTCACCAAGAACATTGATACCTGCAGGCTCTGTAGGCATTGCAGGGGAACAAACTGGTACGTATCCATCTGACTCTCCAGGAGGATGGCAAATCATAGGACGAACACCAGTAACCATGTATGATATGTCTAAGGAACAAGCGGCGCTATTGAGTGCTGGCGACTATGTGCGCTATGTGCCGATAGATGAAGCGGAATATAATCGTATTAACGCATTGGGAACGGACTATGTGCCATCCATGTATGAAGTAGAGGTAGGTGAGTTACGTGGCTATTAATGAATTTAAACCAGCATCTATCTACGTAAATGCACCTGGCATGTACACTACCATTCAAGATGAAGGACGCGTTGGGTTCCAACAATATGGTATGCCTGTAGCAGGTCCTATGGATAGTGAAAGCTATCTCTTGGGGCAAGCGCTGGTGGGTAATGTAGAAACAGCAGGTGCCTTAGAGTGTACATTGTTGCCACCTACATTAACTGTGAAAGGCACATGTATCGTTGCTTTCACAGGGGCCGACATGGAACCGACCATCAATAGTGTACGAGTACCGAGATATATTCCGTTTGTATGTCACGACGGCGATGTTATTTCCGGCGGCTTTAGCCAATGTGGCGTGCGCATGTACATTTCTTTCTCTGGAGGTATCGACGTGCCAAGCATCAACGGCAGTGTATCGACCCATACAAAGGCGAAAATTAAAGCATTCACTCGAGATGAAGTGCATATATGCGAGTATCGAGGTGAAGGGCATAATTTATTCAACACGGCCTTATATAACCGCGGTGGCCGTGAATGTCATGAACCATTACGCGTTGTACTAGGTGATCAAGCAAAACATTTCACAGAGAAAGGTATCAAGACCTTTAGTAATAAAATTTACACACTGACTGTAGAATGTGATCGCATGGGATTCCGCCTAGATGGTCCTGAAATCGAACACGTAGACAGTGCAGATATTATTTCCGATGGTGCCGTTTTTGGCTCTATCCAAGTGCCTTCTAATGGACATCCCATTGTCCTCATGGCGGATCGCCAAACAACTGGGGGCTATACAAAAATAGGCACTATTATTACCGCAGATCTACCTCGTCTCAGCCAGTTGCCAGTAGGGGATGGTATTAATTTTAATATCGTGTCTATTGACGAAGCGCAAGACATATACCGAGCCTATATGGAACGTTTACATAAACGTATTACATTGGCTCATGAACAAAGTGCCTATGTATTTTCCTTTAATTAAGGTTATATAGTTAAAGTGCATATAATAACATCAGCTATCTCATTGAGTGGAAAACTTGATGAGATAGCTGTTTTTGATTCTCTGTTATGTCTATGGGGCGATGTTTATATCAATAAAAATTTATCAAGCGGATGAAGTTGCAATAATAAGCTGAAACAACAGTTACGGCTGATAAAATTAATGCTATAGATATTGAAGCTAGTAATATTAAACTTGAAAATTCGGGATCAGAAACTAAAATTTACGGTTCTGAAATTAGTCTAGTGGCAGATGATATTAGTGGTATTCCTTGGAAAACCGTACTAAATGCAGGCCTTATGGGAATAGAAACGAGTGAGGTTAATACGCTCATTGGTCGTCATGGCGTGTATGTTTCTGGTGTTGATGATACTAGGGAAACAATAATTGAGCCTAAGGGAATGACTATAGCTAATAAAGCTGGTGATGTGCTTGAGTTTAATTTGGATAAAATTAGTGCAGGAAACATGAAAATCCAAGATGTTGCAGAAGCTACTGCGGATACAGATGCTGTTAACTATAAGCAACTTAAATCCTATGTCGCTGAAAAGGGGAACAGTCGTATCCCTACCTTATCTCAACAAGGAGTTAATACAAATGTACTCATCGGCGCTAATCTAGATGGTTCTACAAATTATACAGTTAGTGTAAATCCAGAACTTGTTAACTTAACATCTGCTGAATTTGGTCTCGATACAGATCCTAAACGCAGTATCGTAAATACAGAAAAATCCCAGTTTTTTGATGGTGATGTAAATACTGCTGTTCGAGCTAATGGTGTAAAGTTAGAAAATACTAATAATCTAGACATAGCAGAATATACAATGGATGGCATGATGGCTGACTCCAATGGTAAGCATGTACGCTTTGGCACAAATTAAAACAAGCGATTAACAGTGTAGCTGCTGAAACGCAACGTGTTGGGGCTCATGCAGCCGCTATGGCCGCATTGAAACCGATTCAATACGATCCGTTGGAGCCAACACAAGTGATGGCTGGTGTAGGTAATTATTGTGGTGAAACGGCAGCAGCTCTTGGCTTAGCTCATTATACTAATGAAAATACCATGTTAAATGTGGGTGTTTCTCTTGGTGGTCATAATATGGTGAATGCCGGTATAACTCATAAATTTGGATATAGTCCAGAGAAGAAAAATATTCCTGATCGCTATAAAGGTGGTCCTATTAGCTCTATTTATGTCATGCAAGATGAAATGACACGAATGCAAGCAAAAAATGATGCTCAACAGGTTGAGATCGAACAACAAAGAGCTGAGATTGAGTCTTTAAAATCTATGGTACAACAATTATTAGAAAAACATTAATATCTGAAAATTTATTTCAAATAACATAAGATGTAAATAGCATGAAAGTTACTATTTAACGTTTATTTATATGTAAAAACTAAATATATTTACAGAAATATCGATAGAATATACAAAATATAAAGGCTGTTATATATGTGAAATTAATCATATATATAATAGCCTTTTTTAGCGCTATATATTAAAATTGCTAATTGATCCGGGTTGTTTATATGGATAAAAATGAAGGGTTTATATCCAAAATTTTAAAATTATAAAAAAAATATATATAGACCATAGTATGTTTATAAAAATATCGAAAATGGTCGAAATAGAATTGCTTTATATTAAATATATTTGATAGAATATGTTGTATGAATTTTAAATGAGGGAAACTTCAAATGGTTGAGGAGGAGGGATTGCGATTAATATAGGGATTACCTTTTTCTGGGGAAAATCATATAACAATATATGGTCGAACGGTGCCGGCCAAAATATGTATTTTCTAAAACAATGTCTGGAGCAAATTGAAGGCGTTGATAAAGTATATTTTGTATACTGGAGAAATGATAAGTCTGAAATATCTGATAATCTAAAGTTGGATTTGATGGATATCGATATTTATGACAGCGATGAAGTCATCGATACAACTGATGTTTTGATTGAGGGAACATTAACATTAGAACCACAAATTGAAGCAGAATACCGTAAGCGTGGTGCTAAAATCGTTTCTTATCGTATGGGCAATGATTTTGTGTGGGATATGGAAAAAATGGTCCACAATTTGCCAGGAGTTAGAGCTTTTAATGGCACAAAATATGATGCGGTATGGATGATTCCACAAGTAATGACTACGAATAGATGTTACTTGGAAATCATGACAAAAGCTCCTGTGTATGAAGTACCTCATTTGTGGGATCCTGTATTCTTAGATGATATGGCTAAGACTGTTAAAGAACCATTTGAATTCGGTTATAAGCGAGGACAAATCGAATCGAATGGTGCTCGTGTTTCTGTAATGGAACCAAACATATCTATTTCTAAGAATTGTATGTTACCAATTTTGATTGGTGAAGAAGCCTATCGCCATCATCCAGATCTGGTGAAGCATATTTATTTGTGTAACACATATGATAAGAAGGATGATGACGCTATTTTTAATTATATTGGTTATACCTCTGCCGTTAAGGCTGGTGTAATGTCTGTTGAAACACGCCATATTACGCCATTATTTTTAGCAGAGTATACAGATATTCTATTGTCGTTCCAATGGGAACTACCATTAAACTATATGTACTACGAAGCATTATACGGTAATTATCCATTAGTGCATAACTCTCCGATGCTGAAAGCTCATCACGTAGGTTTTTATTATGATTACTTTGATGCTTATGATGGGGAACGTCAGCTAATCAATGCTATCAAAACCTATGATGCAGACTTTGATACACATGTAGAACGCAATAAACAATTAATTGACTATATGTCACCATTTAATAAACGAAATGTAAGAGAACATCAAATATTATTAGAACAGTTGGGGTAAAATTATAAATGAATAAGATTTTTAAGGTTATTTGGTCCAAATCTAAACAATGCTACGTAGTAGTATCTGAAATGGCTAAAAATACAACAGGTAAAAAGAAAATCGTTGTAGCTGGTATTTTGGCTACACTGATGGCAGGTCAAGCCGTACAAGTAGATGCTGTACCTATAAAAAATAACAGTACTAAAACAGGTAATATTCTTATTTGGGGTGGTACGGGTAGTAGTGCTAATGGTAATTTCGAAAATGCTATTGCTATTGGTCAAGACTCTACAGTACTTAACCGTGGTGGTGTTGCCATTGGTGACTCTGCAGTAAGTGCGGGGAATAGTTTTGCAGCTGGTTGGGCGGCTGAGGCTAGAGGTGGATCTGCAACAGCAGTTGGTAGCCATGCTATTGCAAGTGGTTCTAATACCTTTGCAGGAGGCTGGGGTGCTACTGCATCTGGAGACTACTCTGTAGCAACAGGCTATAATTCCCAAGCATCTGAAAGTAGTGCTGTAGCAATTGGTAATGCAGCAAATGCAAGTAAATCTGATGCAATTGCTGTTGGTACAAGTGCAGCCGCTTCTGAAAGTAATACTATTGCATTAGGTAAGAACACTCAAGCTAAGACTAGCCAAGCTATTGCTGTTGGTGAAGGTGCAGTTGCTGATGGCACTGCAACCATTGCGATTGGTGCTGGTAACAATGCAACTGGTTGGGGCGCAACAGCAGTAGGTAAGAATGTACAAGTTACAAAAGAAAGATCTACTGGTATTGGTTGGGATTTAACTGTTGATCAATCTGCGGCTACACTCGTTGGTTATAATTCTCAAGTACATGCTAACCAAGGTACAGGTCTTGGTTCTACTATTAATATTACAAGTGCTGCTCAATATGGTACAGGTATTGGTTACCAGGTAGACGTAAGTGGTAAAAATGCCGTAGCTATTGGTTCCAGTGGTGATCTTGGTACTCATACCGCTGCTAGTGCTACGGATGCTGTATCTATTGGTACAGCTACTGTAGCTTCTGGCGAAGCAGCTACAGCAATTGGTAAAAAAGCAGCTGCATCTGAAAGCTCTGCAACAGCTATTGGTAATGGTGCAACTGCAAGTAAAGAAAATACGATAGCATTAGGTACAAGTGCAACAGCATCCAAAACAAGTGCAACAGCCATTGGTAATGGTGCTAATGCAACTGATTCTTTCACTGTGGCAATTGGTAATAATGCGACTGCAGGAAATACTAGTGCTATCGCGATTGGTAATAATGCAAATGTTACTGGTATGACTTCTGTAGCAATTGGTAACTCTACTACCGCAACAGGTGGTACAAGTGTAGTTATTGGTGATGGTGCTTCCTCTACTGTAGCATTAGGTACTGCATTAGGTAGAGGTGCTACAGTAACTAATCAAGATAGTGTTGCTTTAGGTGCTTCCTCTGCAACTGCTGCTCCTGTAAGTACAAGTACAATGACTATTGCTGGTAAAAGCTATAGCCTAGCAGGTGGTACTGCAGGTGGTACTGTTTCCATCGGTTCTTCTACTAAAAAACGTACACTTACAAACTTAGCAGCCGGTACTGTATCTGCTACATCTACAGATGCAGTTAATGGATCTCAATTATATGCAGCAACTCAAGCGATAGAAAGCAATGCAACTGCTATTACAAGTGTATCTAATGCTGCGAGCACGGCACTTTCAACAGCTAATTCAGCGGTAACAAAAGCAGATGCAGCTGTATCTACAGCTAACTCTACAGCGACGGCTTTCACTGCTGCAAGTAATGCTATCTCTAGCTCTGCTGCAGCAGCAAGTACAGCAGCAGCGGCGGCTGCAAGTAATGCGGCAAAAGCATCAACTAGTGCAACAGCGGCATCTAATTCTGCTACAACAGCAACAACTGCAGCAACAAACGCATCTAACAGTGCGACAGCAGCATCTAATTCTGCTACAACAGCAAGAACTGCAGCAACAAACGCATCTAACAGTGCAACAGCAGCATCTAATTCTGCTACAACTGCAACGACAGCAGCAACAAATGCATCCAATAGTGCAGATGCGGCTGCAACAAGTGCAACAAAAGCATCTACAAGTGCTACTTTAGCAAGTACTAGTGCTGCAACTGCAAGTACTGCAGCAGTAAATGCTAATAGTTCCGCAGATCGTGCAGAAGCGGCAGCTAATAAAGCTGAGGCGAGTGCAACAAAAGCATCTAATAGTGCAACAGCAGCGTCTAACTCTGCCACAGCGGCAGCGACATCTGAAACCAATGCATCTAACAGCGCAACTGCTGCATCCAACAGTGCAACAGCAGCTGCAACATCTGAAACAAATGCATCTAATAGCGCGACTGCTGCATCCAATTCTGCGACAGCAGCGGCAACTTCTGAAACAAATGCATCTAACAGCGCAACAGCTGCATCCAATTCTGCAACAGCGGCGGCAGCTTCTGCAACAAATGCATCTAACAGTGCGACTGCTGCATCCAACAGTGCAACAGCAGCTGCAACATCTGAAACCAATGCGTCTAACAGTGCAACAGCTGCATCTAATTCTGCTACAGCGGCAGCGACATCTGAAACAAATGCATCTAATAGTGCAACAGCAGCGTCTAACTCTGCGACTGCGGCGGCTACGTCTGAGACAAATGCATCTAACAGCGCAACGGCTGCATCCAACAGTGCGACTGCGGCGGCTACGTCCGAGACAAATGCGTCTAATAGTGCGACAGCAGCATCTAACTCTGCTACAGCGGCAGCGACATCTGAAACAAATGCATCTAATAGCGCGACTGCTGCATCTAATTCTGCGACAGCAGCGGCAACTTCT
>JAWERH010000038.1:0-9325 GCA_032482215.1 Veillonella sp.
CCGTACCCCAAATTTAGCAGATACAGCAGCCAAATCTGTGCCACTGCGAGATTGTACCATTTCGGCTATATGTCGAACTGCATTTGTAGGTGTACGTTCTACCACAATACCTCTATGATCAGTATAGCCTTGAAGATAGATAGGGTTTACAGGGAATATATCGTCCACATTCCGGCCAGGTCCCGTTACTACAAATAGGTCTACTACTTGCTCTTTCTCTTCCACGATAGTGTTTGTTACTACAGTAGTAGACAGCGTAACTTGATCAATATTTGTAGTATCACAATGTTGGAGAATTGCATCAAGGGCCTCGCCTATGCCTTGCATTAAATTATCTTTGGTAGTCCGCCTTTTAGCAGATGCGACTACACGATGGCCATCGATGATGACCGCATCTGTAAAAGTACCACCTACGTCTAAACCTAGTAACATACGACCTCCTAATTAGTATAATAAAAAAAGCTGTACCCATCTCTATGTGATGAGTACAGCCTTCTGTTATTTACCAGATACAGATGCGTAATTTTTAATGATAACAATCGGAGTCATTTGGCTATCATTACCGGATTGTCAATCAACAATTGTGCAATTTTATTACCGTCAATGCCACGGCTTGTACCTAACACAGCGGAACGTTTCAAGTCATTAACGTCAGCTACAACAGCGCCATAACAGCCTGTGCGAGATACGATTTTCTCAGCTACTTTATCTGGATCCTTTGGACCAAATACGATGTGCTTGTCGAATGGAGGCATTGTACCAGTTACATCATCTGTTAAAGATGCTGCACGAGCAATTGCATAGAATACACCTGGTTTACGGAAAATCTTAGCAATAGCACCTAAAATGAAGGCACCCAATACTTTCCATTTACCATCTAGATTCATAGCGGATTGCATGCCGTAAATGGATGCCATAGATCCATCTGGATGGATAAAGCGATTAATTAAACGAGCTTGCCAGCAAACATTTAGCTCTTCAGGACGTGTAAAACGACCTTGTGTAATAGCTACTACAGATTCAGCTACACATACGATATCTTCAGGTCCAATATTATGACCGCCAAATTCAACGATAGCATCCACGATGTCATCATTATCTGTAAGAATACGTGTTGGCACACATACTAACTCTAATTCTGCCATTGTTATGCCTCCTTATTGAACCAATGCTGCTTGAACTTCTTCAGCAGTCAAACGAATACGTTGTTTATCGATATGATAATCTGTACGGCCTACGATTTGGTAGTAAATATCGATGTCCATATAAGGGAAGCCCTTAATATCTTCACGAATATTGCCATTTTTGCCTGTTAAGGTAACGAACACACGAATAGTACCACCTTTGCGAGGTTTGATGATAACAGCTTCAAAATAACCATCATGACGAGGACGATTAATGTCCATAGCCCATGCATGTACTTTCACAGCATCAAAATGTTCCTCTGGCAACAATGGACGTGGAAATAAGTCCATAATTGTACCAAGTTGACGTCCTTTGTTCACAAATGGAATATCGCAGAATAAGGTAATAGATTCAAAATTACGGTCAGATACTTGGAAGTTTGTTGCACGTTTTGGCAATAAAATAACCTTTTCATTACCTTGTTTCAATACGAACAAACGGAATAATAAATACAAAGCTGCAATAGCTACAATAATAGCTATTACTACACTTAGGATGTTATAAAACCACATAGGGCATCTCCTTTATAATGTAATATGTTCAATGCTGCGACGACTTGTATCAAGGAACGAGGCGCTCAGCGTATCACCAAGCTCAATATCCTTTGTAAAATACAATGACACAGTACCCGCCGTTTTTTGAGGGTTAAACAAATCTTTACCCTCTAATCTGCGGCGAACAAGTTCACTCGTTTCAAAAGCAGGGTCGATGAATTGAATGCGCCCTGACGTTAGTTCCTCTAGCAAAGGTTGTACAAATGGGAAATGAGTACAGCCCAAAACTACGACCTCAATTTCTCGGGACAATAAAGGTTCTAGATATTCAGTACATACATCGCGTACAGAATAGTCATCTAAATGACCTTGCTCAATGAGGCCTGCCAATTCAGGACATGGTTGCTCCCATACAAGTACTTCATGATCAACTTCAAGGGCTACATGTTTATGAATATGACTATTCACAGTTGCTACTGTCGCCATGATGCCAATTGTCTTGCTTTTGCTTTGACTAATCGCTGTTTTTACGCCTTGTGATACTCCAATAACGGGTACAGACACGCGTTCACGTACCGCATCAAGAGCTACAACGGTAAACGTATTACAAGCAATAACCATCAATTTTACAGGCTGTTTTTCAAGAGCCTCTGCAATATGACAAGCTAAATAAGTAATTTCATCATCACTACGATTCCCCACAGGGTTATTCGCATTATCACCAATATAGATGAAGTCTTCGTTAGGGAATTGTTCTTGTAAGACCTTTAAAACAGATAGCCCGCCTACACCGGAGTCAAACACGCCGATAGGCAATTGTTGTACATTACTCATTAGGCATCTCCTCAACAGCTGCTAACATAGGCTGATAAAAAGTATCGTCTAATCGCACAATTTTACCTGTTGATTTTGACATAAATGCATTCTTAGTCTCTCCCGTAGCTAGGAGCGCACCATCACTGGCACGGCGCATACGATAACGGAATATCATTTGAGCACGTGTCATTTTAACCAAATATGTTTCGATGTGAAGTTCATCATCAAAATTTGCTGGTTCTTTATAATTGCAAGATACATTCATGATAGGAAATACAATATCCTCATTCATCATATCCCACAGGGTTACACCGATTTTACGAAGGAATTCAATGCGTGCCATTTCAAACCATCTAAAATGATTACTATGGTGCGCAATACCCATCATATCGGTTTCGTAAAATCGTACATTTACTGAAGCAATATGCATATATTTATCCTTCTTTTTTCATAGAATACAACCTTCATTGTATATCTATTACTTTAGCGTGTCAAATAAATAAAGGCAGTTTAATCGCAACGGATCAAACTGCCTTAATGGTTAAAAGCTAGTTACTGCCACCAAATGGGAAGTATTTTTTTGCCTCTTCTTGATGACGAGTTTTAATGTAACGATTGGCAACCTTGAAGGCAAGACCAAGCACTGCTACATCATCTATCCAACCTAATACAGGAATTGTATCCGGTACAATATCAATAGGTAATACGAGATACCCTAAGGCACCAGCAATGACTGCTTTTACATATTTTGGAGTGTCCTTGTCACGCATACAAAGGAACAAGGTCACTGCTCGTTGTACAAAGGCAAGCTTCTTACCATATCGTCCCAAAAAAGCGACGAATTTAGATTCGTTAAAATACTTACCATATGTAATAATTTTTAATGGATTCATCTTCATAATCCTTTAGCGCCTATTTGCGCAAACCACCAATTTTATCTTTTGCTGTATTAACAGTGTTTGTAGCAACATCTTTTGCTGTTTCAACAGCATCATTAGCTTTAGTTTTTGCAGTTTCTACTGCAGCTTGTGCAGAAGCTTTAGCTACTTCTACGCCACCTTTAGCTAATTCTTTAGCTACATCGATATTTTCTTTAGCAACATCAATTTTTTCTTTTGCCGCATCGGTTACTTTTGCCACAACTTCTGCTGCATTGTCATGGATTTGATATTTTGTTTCTGTATTCCATTTATCGATAGCAGGTGTTACTTTTTCTTCGTAAACTTGTTTCAAAGTTTCTTTAGCAAGACCTGTTTCATTAGCAATACCAGCCCAAACGTCGCGTTGACCTTGTGTGAAAGGAATGCTAGCGCTTGCATCACGGATGATGTCACCTGCTATAGCTTTACCGCTTTCAAGGAATTCAGCAACCATTGGTTTATAACGTTCGATATCAGAAGGCATACCATCTTGGATCCAAATGTGAGCAATTTTACCGATAGCATATGTTAAACCAACTGCTACAGGAACGCGAACTGCTTTTAGAGGAACAAGAAGAGAAATAGCCGCTGTACCTACAGCTGTGCTAAGACCACCAACTAGACCCACTACGGCACCAGATTGCAATTCTACTTCATAAAGATGTGCAATGCGAGTTACCATATACGTTGCATTGGCGCACAAAGCAACACTGCTGAATTTAGGGGATAATGCCAATGCCGCTGCACGACCTGCACCCCAGAAAATAAATTGTTCAACTTGATAGTCACGATCTTGAGAACCATCCATAAGTGGCTCAAGTGTTACGCCATTATATTCTGCCATAAGTATTCTCCTTTGTTGTGAACCAACTATAGGTCATATTATTAGTATTATTATACCATTCTATTGCTAGAAGTGAAATGAATTTTTCTAATTATCTATAGATTTAAAAAATAAAATAACTTCCAATATTTTCTATCTTACCAACTAGTGAGACCACCATCGATAGTCCATGCTGCCCCTGTTACAAAGGAAGCTTTATTGCTCAATAAAAATACAATAACCTCCCCAATTTCATGAGGTTGACCAATGCGTCCCAAGGGATAATGTTGGCCCATTTCAGCCTTAGCAGCCTCTGCATCTTGCTGAGCATTGGCAATTTGTTTATCTACTAAAGAGGTATCCACATCACCGGGACAAACACAGTTAACGCGCACATTATGTGGTGCCATTTCAAGGGATAGTGATTTCGTAAAACTCACTACCGCACCTTTTGAAGCACCGTATACAGAGCAAGCCACATTGCCTTGTAAGCCTGCATCACTAGCTACCGTTACGATACTGCCCTTTGTAGCGCGCAAATAGGGCAATGCCGCTTGGCACAAGAAAACCGTACCTTTCACATTGGTACCAAACATTTCATCAAAGGCAGCTTCCGTTACATCTGCTAGAAGCTCTTCTTCATAATAGCCTGCTGCTGTTACGAGAGCAGAAACACCGCCAAATAATTTAACGGTTTCTTTTACAATACGCTGACAATCTTCAATCTTCGATACATCCCCTTGGATGTACTGCACCCTTGAAGAATAGCGGCGCAATTTCATCTTAGCCTTTTGTCCTGATTTTTCATCACGACCGTTAATGACAACACACCAGCCTTCTTTAAGAAGCAATTTTGCCGTAGCAAATCCGATGCCCGATGTGCCACCACTAATCAATGCCACTTGTACATCACTTTTATGAGGCATACCTTGCCCTCCTATAATGTGGAAACATAGTCATAGACTAATTTCAACAACATAACTGTCGTTACCGACAAGAATACAACACGTACCAACGACGAACCCTTAGCAATAGCTAAATGAGATCCTAAATAAGCACCTATAATTTGGCCTACCCCTGTAGCTAAACCGTACTTAATATTGACGTGACCTAAATAGAAAAATACGATTAAGGATGCTAAATTACTGGTAAAATTCAATATTTTTGCATTCGCAGAAGCATGCAGAAAATCAAAGCCAGTAAAAATAAAGCCCATAATCAAAAATGTACCTGTACCAGGGCCAATAAAACCATCATAAACACCAATGCCAAGAGCAAAAGCCATGCAAATATACAATGCTTTTCCTGCTACTGCTGAGGTACGGTTTATTTCGCCCCAATCCTTTTTAAATACCACAAAAAGTGTGACACAAACGAGTAGGACGATAATAATAGGCTTTACATACAAGGGTGGCAATGATACAACTGCTAAGGTACCAATCATGGATCCTATAAATGTAAAAGGTAGTAATTTACGAACTAGAGAAAAATCAACCATGTGATTTCTTAAGAATGTAATCGACGCACTGCCAGCTCCAAATATACTAGACAGCTTATTACTGCCTAAGGCCATACTCGGCGGAAGGTTGGTTAATAGCATAGCGGGAACAGAAATTAGGCCCCCACCACCCACAATGGAGTCTACAAAGCCGGCAAAAGCACCTGCTACAGCGAGCAAAACGAGAATTAGGATATCAAATGGTAAACCTGTTACCTCAATAAGCCACTCCATATAAACCTCCTGTAGATAGCACATCAACGGTCGCCAAAAGGCCACCGTTGTCATGCTAGTTTATTTTATTTTGCACCTAGACGATCTAAAGCTAATGTGTATCCATCAGCACCATAGACTAAGCATCGTTTGACACGACTAATAGTAGCCGTGCTCGCACCTGTTTCTTCTACAATTTTTTCGTAGCTATCACCGGCACGTAGCATTTTTGCTACTTGTAAGCGTTGAGACAAAGCTTTCAATTCATTAATCGTACAGATATCTTCAAAGAATGCATAGCACTCCTCAGTATTTTCAAGCGTTAATATAGCGGTGAATAGCTCATCGTTTTGTTCACTTCTCAACTTCTCATTGATACTCATAGGATCCTCCTACTTCTTATTCATCGCTTTAGACCAAGCATCGCCAATCATTTGGACTAATTGTACCAAAATAACCAAGATGATAATGGTAGCAATCATAATATCAGCTTGGAAACGTTGGTAACCATAGCGGATAGCAATATCACCAAGGCCACCGCCACCGATAGCACCAGCCATTGCAGAGTAACTGATTAGGTTAACGATAAGAACCGTTACATTATCGATAATCGTAGGCAATGCTTCAGGTAATAATACTTTCCAAATGATTTGGAGTGGACTTGCACCCATGGATTGGGCCGCTTCAATTACGCCAAAGTTAATATCTTTAATAGATGTTTCTACAAGACGTGCTAAGAATGGAATTGCAGCGATTGTTAAAGGCACACAAGCTGCAGTGGTACCAATAGATGTTGAATGGAATGATAGCTACCATCAAAATGATAAATGGTACGGAACGCGTTGCATTGACGATAGCACCTAGCACCTTATTAAGCGCTACATTTTCTAAGATATGCCCCTTAGAGGTTACTACCAAAATAACACCGAGAGGGATACCAAGTAACATAGCCATGACCGTAGAAATAATGGTCATTTGCAATGTATCAAGGGTACCAGTTATGAGAAGATTAATGATTTGCTCTGACATAACCGATCACCTCGCTTTCAATTGGTAATGTTTTGATGTAGTCTAAGCCCTCGATAACGATAAGGCGACCAACACATGTATTTTGGATATAGTCGATGCCACCAAAGAGGATACTTACATCGAGGTTAAAGCGTCGTACGAGACCTGCCACTACAGGTTCATCTGTAGATTGGCCTGTGAATTTAAGGCGTACTAATGGAGCTGTACCTGCAATCCATTGGTCATGCAATTCTAAATGTTCTAACGCTTCTGGTGGTAAGTTGTCACTCACAACAGAGCTGATGAATTCTTTTGTGGTATTTTCACGAGGATGTGTAAATACTTCAACAGTGCTACCTTCCTCGAGGATTACACCGCCTTCGATAACCGCTACACGATCACAAATTTCACGGATTACGTGCATTTCATGAGTGATGAGAACGATAGTAAGGCCCATTTTTTCGTTGATATCTTTCAACAATTTCAAAATGGATTCTGTTGTTTGCGGATCCAGAGCAGATGTAGCTTCATCACAAAGAAGAACCTTTGGATTAGACGCTAAGGCACGAGCGATACCAACACGTTGTTTTTGACCACCAGACAATTGAGATGGATAGTTGTTCATACGCTCAGTAAGACCTACGATATCAAGGATTGGCGTAATGCGTTCCTTGATTTCGGATTTGCTCAAGCCTTGTAATTCCAACGGAAATGCCACATTGTCATACACTGTACGAGAGGACAAAAGGTTAAAATGTTGGAAAATCATACCAATATCTTTGCGTGCTTTACGTAAATCGGATTTGCTAAGTGTTGTTAAATCTGTACCATTGACGATAACAGAGCCAGATGTAGGAGCTTCGAGCATGTTGATGCATCGAATCAATGTGGATTTACCGGCCCCAGATTGACCGATAATGCCAAAGATTTCACCTTCTTTAACATCAAGGCTAATATCTTTTAATGCTTCCACACGAGTAGCGCCTTCATAGACTTTACTAATGTGTTGTAATTGAATCAAAATAATGTCCTTTCTTAAGGTAAAAGTTTACCATGTAATGAAAGTAGATGACCTATTAAGGCAAACCTTCTTCCATCAATTTTTCTAATGCTTCGCGTAGACGAAGTGTAATAGCACCTGGTTTACCACCGGATACTGGATTTCTGTCTAGCTTAGTAATTGGGATGACACCACCAATTGTATCGGTAAAGAATAATTCGTCCGCATCATCTACAAAGGCGCGGTCAAATTCTTTTTCGATGAGAGTAATACCTAGAGATGGTGCTACGCGAGTCAAAATCATTTGGCGCGTAATACCTTTTAAGATATGATTATCTGCTGGGTGCGTATACAAGATACCATCTTTGACAGCAAATACATTGGATGTTGCACCTTCTGTACAAACACCATCACGGAACAACATGGCAGTATAAGCAAATTTCTTCTCCGCTTTAGTTTGTGCCAAAATATTGGGAATCAAATTAGTAGTCTTAACATCTACATGGTCCCAACGCTCATCAGGCAATGCAATCGCTTTTACCCCTTCACCCAATTTGTTAACTGCATCCATATCCAAATTACGGATAGACATGAGCATTTGTGGTTCTAGTTTAGAACGATCATATGCATGATGGCGTGGCGCTACACCACGAGAGATTTGCAAATAAATATAGCCCTCTTTGATTTCACTTTGCTCGATTAAAATTTCGTGCAATTCTGTTAAATCATCTGGGGTCATTTTTACGGGAATATCCATTTCACGCATAGAGCGATACAAGCGATCTTGATGGTAGGACAATGCGAAGCAACGGCCTTTTACGACACGTACAACTTCGTATACGGAGTCACCAAACAAATAGCCACGGTCATCAATACTGATAACTTTGGCGCCTGGTTCAACGAATTCACCATTAAAATATGTTAATTCTTGCATAGGAGCACCTCTTTTTCTATATCGTTACTCTATCAAGTAGTAATCATCATGGACTTATTATATCACAATTACTTTCAAATTTTCACACTTTACTTAGTGAAAGATATAACTTAGATATACAAAAATCCGCTAGGATACCATAGTTAAAAACTATATCCTAGCGGATGTATATTAATACGTTCAAGTAATACGTGCTTAGTTCAAACTGAAAGTCTTGTACAAATCAGTGTCCTAATATAAATTTACGTAATGGTTTAGGTACATGGTTTAATATCATGGTAGTCAAATAGGACAGGCCTAGCGCCATCACATATATAGCTAGCACATTAACTACGGTATATAAAAGATTATATTTAGCCATCACGCCAGAGATGATCAACAACCAGAATGGATGTGCTAAATAAATACCGTAGGACTTATCCCCTATTTCTGAC